>NZ_BAAGZJ010000054.1:0-50142 GCF_054778635.1 Nocardiopsis nanhaiensis | reverse complement strand
GCCCTTCATCGTTGGTGTGGAGGTCGTGGTTGGTCATTGTCACCGTGGTGGTTGCCTGTTCTCGCCCTGCTTGTGTCAGTTAGTGAAGGTTATCCCTTGGTGTCCCACTTGAGCCTGACACAGAGGGGGGCGGTACGCACGTCCCAGACCTCGGCCACGGCACCCGCGTACAGGGCACCGACCGTGACGGCACCGGTCATCAGGAAGCGCATGGTCGCGGTCATCCGGCCCAGCATCCGGTCAGGGGTGAGTCGCTGGCGCAGGGTCGTCTGGATGACGTTGACTGTCCCGATCCCGAATTGGGAGAACGCCCAGACGACGCAGACCGCCCAGAAGTTGGCAGCGGTCAGGAAGGGCACCGCGAGAGCCCCGATACCGGTCGCGGCAGCGGTCAGGACGAGAGCCCGGCCGGAACCGAACCGCTTGGTGAGGCGGGTGGAGACCACCGACCCGATGAGGACCCCCGCTGCACCGATCATGAAGAACAGGCCCGCCCGGCCCTCGTTGAGTCCGAGGTCGGTGACGATCAGGACCGGCGCCATGACGATGAGCGGGCTCAGGCCGAGATTGAGCACCGTCGCGGACAGGGCCATCGAGCGCAGGACCGCGTGTCCGAACACGTACCTCAGGCCCTCGTTGATCTCACCGAGGAGACGGCGGTCACTCGGAGCGGGGCGCGGTTCGCGGACCCGGATGGCGGCCGTGGCCAGTGAAGACGCGCACTGGGCCAGGCCGTCGAGCAGGACGACGACGGGCGCGCCCAGGAACTGGACGAGGTATCCGCCCATCCCGCGTCCAGCGAGGATCGACGTGGAGTTCACGCCGGTGAGCGCGGCGTTCGCGGGCATGAGCCGCTCCCTGCCGACGAGGACGGGCAGGAACCCCTGCTGGGCGATCCGGGAGAAGAGCGCTGCGGCCCCGCCGAGGAGGGCGCACACGTAGAGCTGAGTGAGGGTGAGTACGCCCAGCACCCAGGCGAGCGGGATCGACAGCAGGATCAGGCCGTGCAGGAACTGGCTGACGACGATCACCGGTCGGCGCCGGAGTCGGTCACTCCAAACCCCGGCAGGCAAGCCGATGACCAGGTATGCGGCGGTGGTGAGGGCACCCAGGAGGCCCACCTGTCCGGGGGTGGCGTCCAAGGTGAGAACCGCGAGAAGCGGCAGCGCCAAGGCTCCGACCTCGGTACCCGTGTCGGCCATGGTCCGGGCGGCGAAGAAGCGGCGGAAGTGGGCGGACGCGAACGGTCCGCGCGTGGGTTCAGGGGCTGTCGTGGTCATGCCGGGCATGGTGCGGCGCCGTACGACCGGTGCACCATGGGTTCGGACATGGCCGAATCGGAGGCGCGATGATCGAACTGACCTTCAGCACCGAAGAGATCTCCGGCAGCCGGTTCGCCGTGTCCCCGGTGTGGGAGGTCGTGGCCGCACGCATCCAGCTGACCAGGTCCGCGCCCGACCCGGTGCACCGGGTGTGGGCCGGAGAGGTCACCGACCGCGTGCGGTCCGAGGAAAGGGCATGGCCCCTCTTCGCCGAACTGGTCCGCCCTGGCGCACGGCTCGTGCCGGCCCTGGTGTGTCCGGTGCCCTCCCTCGCCATGCCCGACCTGGCAGTGGACTTGGCGTCGGTGCGCGCCCAGTCCGCGGAGTTCGTGCGCGCCTCACTCGAGTTGGTTCCCAACGCCCGTGGCCCCGAGGTGGATCGGCTGCGGGCCCACCCGGAGGACGGCTTGCGGCGGCTGGCCGACGAGATCGAGGCGTACTGGGAGGTGGCGCTCGCCCCCTACTGGCCCCGCGTGCTCTCGCTGCTGGAGGGCGAGGTGCTGTACCGTGCACGCCGCTTGGCCGAAGGCGGGGTGCGGCACGCGTTCGCCGATCTGGACCCTCGGATCCGCTGGCGGGACGTGACGCTCCGGATCCCGAGCAAGATGGCCGACGGCCCGCGCGACCTGCGCGGCGAGGGCCTGGTGCTGACACCGTCGGTGTTCGTGCACCCGGGCGTCTGGCACATCCTGTCGCCGCTCGCCCCGCCGACCGTGCGCTATCCCGCGCGCGGTGTGGGCACCTTGTGGGAACGGCGGATGTCCTCCGTGCCCGAAGCACTGACCGGCGTACTCGGCCGGACCCGGGCACTGCTGCTGTCGGAACTGGACACCCCCGCGAGCAACGGTGACCTGGCCCGGCGCACCGGGCGGTCGAAGGCGGCCGTGTCGGAGGCGCTGACGGCGCTGCGCCGGGCGGGCATGGTGAGCGCCCACCGGACCGGTCGGTACGTGCTCTACGCCCGCACGGGTGTCGGGGAGAGCCTGGTCGACGGGGTTCTCCCCGGCCCTTGAGCAGCCCGCGTCCCGGCCCGTTCCGAGAGGACGGGCTTTTCGGTGCCGCCCCCTCGGGTAGGGCGGCACCATGATGGAGCGCCTACCCCCGGGACCGGACCTGATCACCCGCCTCCAACTCGACGCACTACGGCACCCCAGGCGGGGAGCGATCTACCGCGGGGTGCTCTCCGGAACCTTCTTCGGCCTGTTCATGGGCATGTACTGGCTGTTCAGGGGCGAGGTCCAGCTCCTGGGGGCCGTGGTGGCGGCCGTTCTCATGGGGCTGTTCTTCGGCCTGGTGATGGGCTTCTCGTCCCGGTTCGGCGCCGGGGTCGAGCAGCAGTTCCCGATCGGAACCGACCCCCAGCAGGCGCGGGCCGCCTCCGAACTGCTACTGCTGGGACGGCTCGGCGACGATCCCGAGACCAACGAGCTCGCGCGGCAGCAGGCCGAGACGGTGCTGGCCTCGCGTATGAGCCAGTTGATCCTCGTTCCGCTCGTCCTGCTGTTCTGGCTGGCGATATGCGGTGCGGCGGTGTGGACCTACCTGGACCAGGGAGTGGACTTCCCCTTCGTCTTCCTCGCGCTGCTGTCCGTGCTGATCCCGTTCTCGCTGGCCGTTTCCGTCCCTTGGGGCATCAGGTACCGCCGCCGGGTCCGCGCGTTCCTCTCCACCGCACGGAACCAGGAGGGGTCCGGGTGAGGCAAAGAACAGTGCAACCTCGGCGCGCCGATGTTTGGTCCGCCCGGTGAACGGCCAGGTGGGGGTCGAGGACCGACCACAGGGGGAACACCATGGCTCAGGAATCACCGGCACTCCGCGTCTTCGCCTCGCCCGACCGCTACGTGCAGGGCCGGGGCGCGATGGAGCGGCTCGGCGTTCTGGTGGGAAACCTGGGGAAGAAGCCCCTGGTGCTCACCGACGACGTGGTCCGGGACCTGGTCGGCGCCACACTGGAGCGCTCCTTCGAGGAGGCCGGGCTCGGCCTGGCCTTCGCGCGCTTCGGGGGTGTACCCACCAAGGCCGAGTCCGAGCGCGTCGCCGAGGTCATCGACCGGAACGGCCACGACGTGATCGTGGGCCTGGGCGGGGGCGCGGCGATCGACGCCGCGAAGGCTGCGGGTGACAACGCCGGGGTGCCGTGGGTGAGCGCAGCGACAGTCGCCTCCACCGACGCGCCCACCTCGGCGCTCTCCGTGGTCTACACGGAGGAGGGAGCCTTCGAGGCTTACCGCTTCTACGACCGCAACCCCGCGCTGGTGGTGGTCGACACCCAGCTGGTCGCGCAGGCACCCGCGAGATTCCTCGCCGCG
This sequence comes from Nocardiopsis nanhaiensis, assembly GCF_054778635.1. NCBI lineage: Bacteria > Bacillati > Actinomycetota > Actinomycetes > Streptosporangiales > Nocardiopsidaceae > Nocardiopsis > Nocardiopsis nanhaiensis. The sequence goes on along the minus strand of NZ_BAAGZJ010000054.1, from coordinate 46,511 downwards.
GGTGTCGGCGATGCCCTGGCCACCTGGATCGAGGCCCGGGCGCTCCGGGGCACCGGCGCCCGAAACATGGTCGACGGACTCCCCACCCGGGCGGGGACCGCCCTGGCCCAGCTCTCCTGGGACATCCTGTGGGAGTCCGCGCTGCCCGCACTGGACGCCGTGGAACGGGACCTGGTGACGCCGGACGTCGAGGCGGTCGTGGAAGCCACCACCCTGCTGTCCGGCCTGGGTTTCGAGTCGGGAGGCCTCGCGGCGGCACACGCGGTGCACGACGGACTCACCGCGGTCGACGAGACCCACCACATGGCGCACGGCGAGAAGGTCAACATCGGTTCGCTCACCCAACTACTCCTGGAAGGCGCGGCCACCGCGGAGGTGGAGGAGTTCGCCGAGTTCACCGCCCGAGCGGGCCTGCCCACGACGCTCACCGAAGCGGGTCTGGGCGATGCCGACGACGCCTTGCTGGACCGCGTCGTCGAAGCCGCGATGGCCCCGGAGGAAACCATCCACAACCTGCCGTTCACCCCGTCCCACCGGGACGTACGGGACGCGTTGCGGGCAGTGGAGGGGTTGGGTTCGCGCATGCGCGAGCGCGCGGGACTGGGCGGCCCCGAGGCCCCCTGAACTGCTCCCAAATGCCGTCATTTCAACCTTTGAACGGGTTGAATAACAGGGCCATTGCGAAAATGAATCGATCGGAAAATCAAAAGCGGTGATCCGCGCCACTACCAGCCACTCTGCACGCCCTGTGGTTCACATCACTGGGAGTTACGCCGCAAAATGGTCAGGATCCACCAGATCCAACACCATCAATGCAGCTCAACACCCCCGAGCCGCAGCGCAGTAAAGGAGGGCGGCCGTGGCCGCAACCACAGAGAAGCCCCCCGGCCGGGCGATGTCCGCGCTTTTGGCCTCCCTACGAGGGATCGAGCGCGTGGGGAACAAGCTCCCGCACCCCTTCTGGATCTTCGTCATCCTGGCCGGTTTCGTTGTCGTGTTGAGCGCGGTGCTCAACCGGCTGGGTGCCTCCGCCGTTTCCCCGGTCGACGGCGAGAGCATCGAGGTCCAGAGCCTGCTGTCCCCCGAGGGCATCAGGGTGATCTTCGGTGAGGCGGTCACCAACTACGTCAACTTCCCCCCGCTGGGTCTGATCGTGGTCATGATGCTCGGCGTCGTCGTCGCCGAGCAGACCGGACTCATCAACGCCCTCCTCCGGGGGAGCGTGACCCGTGTCCCGGCGAAGTACATGACCTTCACCGTGGCCATCATGGGGATTCTGGGCAGCATCGCCAGCGACGCCGCCTACGTCGTACTGATCCCCCTGGCAGCCGTCGTCTTCCAGGCCGTGGGCCGCAGCCCCACACTGGGCATCGTGGTCGCCTTCGTGGCCGTTTCGGCCGGTTGGAACGCCACCCTGGTGGTCGCGCCCACCGACGCCCTGCTGGGCGGCATCACCACCGAAGCCGCCCAGGTCATCGACGGTGACGTCGTCGTCACCCCGCTGGCCAACTACTTCTTCAACGCCGCCAGCGCGGTCCTGCTCGCGGTGGTCATCACACTGGTCACCGAGCTCATTCTGCGCAAGCGGACGGAAGGGCTGGACGACGTCTCCACGGGCTCGGAAGCCCTGGGCAGCTTCGAGCTCAGCAGGGAGGAGCGCCGGGGCCTGCGCGCGGCCGGGCTGGTCCTCCTCACCGCCGCGTTCCTGTACGTCGTAGCCCTGCTGCCGGAGAACTCCTGGTTCCGGGGCGAGGACGGCTCGGTCATCGAGTCCCCGCTGGTCTCGGACATCGCCGTGGTCCTGGCCGTGGTGTTCCTGCTCGTGGGTACCGCCTTCGGTATCGCGGTGGGTACCGTGACCAAACCCTCCGACATCCCCACGTACATGGCCAAGGGCGTGAAGGACCTGGCCCCGGTACTGGTGCTGTTCTTCGCGGCTTCCCAGTTCCTCGCCTACTTCTCCTGGTCCGGCATGTCCGAGGTCCTGGCCATCCGGGGCGCCGAATGGCTGGGGTCCCTGAACGTCCCCACGGCGGTGCTGTTCGTGGGCTTCATCCTGCTGGCCACGACGATGAACCTGTTCATCACCAGCGGTTCGGCGCAGTGGGCCCTCATCGCCCCCGTGTTCGTGCCGATGCTGATGATTCTGGGTGTCAACCCGGAGACCACGCAGGTCATGTACCGCATCGCGGACGCCTCGACCAACATCATCACCCCGATGAGCCCGTACTTCGTGCTGGTCCTGGGCTTCATGCAGCGCTACCGGAAGGACAGCGGCATCGGCACCCTGGTGTCGCTGACCCTGCCCTTCACCGTGACGATCCTGGCCGTCTGGACGCTGTTCTTCCTCGGCTGGTACGCGCTGGGCATCCCGCTCGGCCCAGGCGTGCCCGTCGGGTAACGGGCGTACGGCCCGGCCGGATACCGGGCGCCGGACGCATTTGGGGCCCCGCTCCGAGGAGCGGGGCCCCACCCGTGGAGCCGCGGTCCGGTGGACCCGCGTCAAGTGCGCCTAGTCCAGGCCCTTGCGGGCGAGCAGCGGACCCATGCCGGGCTCGCGGCCGAGGAAGTCGGTGACGGCCTCCATCGGGTCGACGCTGCCGCCCACGGACAGCACCTTCTCCCGGAAGCGGTCCCCGCCCTCACGGGACAGTCCGCCGTTCTCCTTGAACCACTCGACGCTCTCCGCGTCCAGCACCTGGCTCCACACGTAGGAGTAGTAGCCCGCGCTGTAGTCGTTGGAGAACACGTGCATGAAGTACGTGCTCCGATAACGGGGGCGGACCTGCGGGTGCAGGGCACCCACCGCTTCCAGCGCCTTGGCCTCGAAGGACGCGGGGTCCTCTACGGTCTCGCCGGGGGCGAGGCGGTGCCACGACCAGTCGAGCAGCGCGGCGGCGAGGTACTCGAAGGTCGCGAAGCCCTGGTTGAACTGGCTGGCCGCGGTGAGGCGCTCCACCAGGTCGGCGGGCACCGGCTCACCGGTCTCGTGGTGTTTGGCGTAGTTGGCGAGGATCTCCGGCCAGAGCGCCCACATCTCGTTCACCTGGGAGGGGAACTCGACGAAGTCGCGCGGCACGCTCGTGCCCTGGACCCTCGGGTAGCGCACGGCCGACATCAGCCCGTGCAGGGCGTGCCCGAACTCGTGGAACGCCGTCTCGACCTCGTCGAACGTGAGCAGGGCCGGGCCGGAGGCGGGCTTGGTGACGTTCAGGTTGTTCACCACCACCGGCCGCTGGTCCAGGTGGGTGGACTGGTTGACCAGGTTGTGCATCCACGCGCCGCCGCGCTTGGTCGGCCTCGCGTAGGGGTCCAGGAGGAACAGGCCGAGCGGGGTGCCGTCGCCGTCGAACACCTCCCACGTCCGCACGTCGGCGTGGTGGCCGCGGAGGTCGGTCCGCTCGCTGAACGTGATCCCGTACAGCAGGGTCGCCGCGTGGAAGACTCCGTCCTCGATCACCCGGCCGAGCTCGAAGTAGGGGCGCAGGACACTCTCGTCGAAGTCGTAGCGGGCTTTGCGGACCTGCTCGGTGTAGAAGGGCCAGTCCCACGGCGCGATCTCGTGCCCGGCGTGCTCGGCCAGCGCCTGGGCCTCCTTGTCGACGTTGCGACGGGCGGGGACGACCAGCTGGGCGAGCCGCTCCTCGACCGCGTCGACGGTCTTCGCGGTCTGGTCGGCGACCTTGTACGCCGCGTGGTCCGCGTAGCCGAGCAGCTTGGCCTGCTCGGCGCGCAGGGTCGCCATGCGGGCGGCGATCCCGAGGTTCTCCGGCGCGCGCTCCGCGCTCAGCTTGTACAGCCGTTCGCGGGTGGCGCGGTTGGTGAGCTGGGCCAGCGCCGGCTGCACAGTGGTGTTCAGCAGCGGCAGGACGTACTGGCCGTCCTTCTCGAGCGCGCTGATCCGCGCCTTGTCCAGGCCGTCGAGTTCCGCGGCGTCGTCGACGACGAGGGAGGCCTCCCTGGTTGCCCGGATGACGTTGATCCCGAAGTCCGTGGCGAGCCCGGCCAGCTCCGCGTTCAACTCCCGCAGCCGGGCCTGCTCCCCGTCGCCGAGGTCGGCGCCCGCCTTGACGAAGTCCAAGCGGTACCGCTCCAGCAGCCTGGCCTCCTGCGGGTCATCGGTGGTGACCTGCTGGATGCGGGCCCACAGGTCCCGGTTGAGCGAGATGGCGTCCGCGTGCTGCGCGGCACGGGGGGCGATCTCCTTCTCGAGCTCCTCGATGCCGTCAGTGGCGTCGGATCCGGCCAAGGTGTGGAAGACCGCTTCCATCCGCCGGAGGGTCGCTCCGGAGCGCTCCAGTGCCGCGATGGTGTTGTCGAAGGTCGGAGGCTCCGGGTCGCTGGTGATCGCCTCGACCTCGGCGAGCTGCTCGGCCACACCCGCCTCGAAGGCGGGCAGGAAGTGCTCTTCGCGGATCGCGGCGAAGTCGGGGAGCCCATAGGGGAGCTCGCTGGGTGCCAGGAACGGGTTGTCCGTCAAGGGATCGTGCTCCTCGTGCGTCGGTGGCGGACGTTCGTGCCGTTCTATCCTGTCGCCCGCCACCTGTCACCCGCGTTTGTCCTGCCCCCGCCCACACGCGCCGAGGCCGACCCCGCGGACACCGTGCCGTTCCCCGTGGATTCAGTCCCCGACCACGTGCGGGCCCGGCTCCGGCTCCAGTTCGTCGGCAAGGGGGAGTTCGACGATGGGGACGGTGCGGCCGGTGGCCTCACCGTCCCCCTCCGGGCTGTAGGAGAGCTGTCCCCCGCCGGCCCTGACGTCGTGGGCGGTGTTGAGCAGCATCAGCCGCGCACGGACCTCGGCGGGCGTGGGTGTGGCCGCCTGCTCCCCCATCACGTTGGTCATCCGCACGGCGTGCGCGGCGACCGCCACGGCGTCGTGGTTGACCAGTGCGTAGCCGTTGCTGAGCCCGGAGGGCTCCCCTTCGGGGATGTACTGCAGGTAGGCGTCACGGAAGTCCTGGTAGCCGTCCGGCACGGCGTCCGCCTCCGCCTCGGCGGTCTCCCAGCGGGTGTCGATCGCGGACGCGTACACGAGGGAGATGTCGTTCTCCTCCACCAGCGCCATGGTCTCCTCGTCGTTGAGCACGCTCAGCCCGGTGACGCTGAACAGGATGCGCAGCTCGTCGGCCCAGCAGTTGTTCTGGGCGAGTGCCGCCAGGAACTCGTCGAGGTCGGGGGCGCGCCCGGCGAAGAAGATGGTGTCGACTTCGGAGTTGCACACGTTCTGGGTCACGTCGTGGAACAGCCCGCTCGCCGGGGCGTCGCCGACGGTGGTCCCGTCGTACTGCTGGGTGGGTGCGTCGATGTGGTCGCCGAGCTGTTCCTGGTAGGCCTCGTTCAGTGTGGAGACGAAGAGGTCGGGTTCGGTCCGGTCGTGGACGACGAGGGCGCGGACCGGGTCGGGCAGGCCTTCGAGGTAGGCGTCGAGCGCCTTGACGTACTCGGTGTTGCTCGGGGCCACCCGGATCACCCCGGGCAGGGCGGGTTCCTCGTCGGTCCCTTCATCGTCCAGGCCGCCGGGGCCGTGGGCCAGGCCGTCGGCGGTGAGCGCCGAGGAGACCATGGGGATTTCGTGCTCGTTCAGGCGGTCCGCGACGTCGCGGGTGGAGTCGATGCTCACCCCCATACCGGTGACGGCGACCAGCGGCCGGTCGTCGTCCTCGGACATGTCGACGAGGTCGTCGACGACGGGTTCCCACTGGTTCTGCTGGCCGCCCGTGTTGGCCAGCACCAGCTGGATCTGCGGGGTCATGTCCGCGAAGGAGCGGGTGTGATTGGCCCGCATCACGGCCGTGTAGGCGCCCTCGAGGGAACGGCGCATCCGTTCGGGGTCCATGGGGCTGACGCTGTCGAAGGTGAGGGTCCCGAGGAAGGCGACGCGGACCACCGGTGTGTCGTCGTCGGACAGGTCGTCGACGCGGGCGTTCTCCTCGGCGATGAGCTCCTGGATGTCGGTGAAGTCCTCGTGGAAGACGTGGGATCCCTCGGTCACGCCGACGCACTGGCCGTCGACCTCGCGAACCCCGCTACCCGGCCCTCCGCAGGTGAACCGGTCCCACAAGGCGACGGTGGTCGCCACGAGGGCGATGACCACCACGCCCGCCACCCCCAGCAACAAGGCTCGTTTCGGATCCCTGCCGCCCGTGTCGGACATCAGTCGTCACCTCTCCTGACTTTCGGCTCAACGACTCATGATGCGCGATTTCCCGCGATATATGACCGCACGAATCATTCGTGACGCAGGCGTTATAGGAACTCCGTTCCCTTTGCTCCTTAAAATCACCGGAATCACTTTTGTTGCCTGAGTCCCCCGCGGAGGTTGGGGAACGGCGTACACCTACCGGCCCGAAGCGTCCCGTGGTGAGATGAGGGGCGACGACGCGCGGAGGTGGCGATTGGCGGAGAACTCCGGTGTCCCCGGCCCTTGGGGAACCCGTGCCCTCCCGCGGTCGGCCCTTCCCCCCGTCGGCACCCCCGACCTGCGCGGTCCGTTCCGCTTCGTGTGGTGGCTGATCGCGTCCCAGCCCTGGCGCGTCCTGCGCGGATCCTTCTACGGCACCCTGTGGATGGCCGGTCTGATGGTCCCGCCCTACGTGCTCTCCCGCGCCATCGACGACGGGCTGCGCGCGGAGGACACCCGCTCCCTGTACTACTGGGCCGGGGTCACCGCTCTCGTGGCCGTACTCACCGCGGCGGTGTCGATCCTGCGGCACCGGACGATGTCCATGGTCCGCATGGACGCCGCACACCGGACCATGCGCGCGGTCACCCGGCACTCCACACTGCTGGGCGCGGCCCTGTCCCGCCGGGTCAGCTCCGGGGAACTCTCCACCGTCCAGGCCGCCGACGTTCTCCTGATCAGCCATATCCTCACGATGACCGGACCCGGGTTCGGCGCGGTCATCGCCTACGCCGGGGTCTCGGTCCTGCTCTTCACCATCTCCCCGCTCCTCGGCGCCATCGTCGTGCTCGGCATCCCGGTTCTGGCGGTCGTCGTCGGACCCCTGATCGGCCGGTTGCACGGCCGTCAACGGACCTACCGCGAGCACCAGGGGCGGACCACGGCCCTGGCCGCGGACATCGTGTCCGGGCTGCGGGTCCTGTGCGGGATCGGCGGCAAGGCGCACTTCGCGGACCGCTACGCGAACCGTTCCGAGGACCTGCTGAGGCAGGGATACCGGGTCAGCGAGACCACCAGCTGGTTCCAAGCGGTGAGCTCCTGCCTGCCCGTGGTCTTCCTCGGTGCGGTCACGTGGGTGTCCGCCCGCCTCGCCGTGACCGGGCAGATCACCGTCGGCGAGGCCGTCGCCGTCTACGCCTACGTGGCGGTCCTCATCCTCCCGGTGTTCTTCCTCATCGAGGGGGTCAGCACCCTGGTCCAGGGCTTGGTCTCCGTGCGGCGGGTGCTCAGACTACTCACCCTCGAACCCCCGCTCACCGGCAGCGGCGCGGACCGCCCCGGCCCAGCGGAGGGTTCGGGGCTGACCGAACCGGCCTCAGGGGTGACCGTGCCCGCGGGCCGGACCACCGCGCTCGTCGCCGCCCGCGCCGCTGACACCACCGCGGTCGTGGACCGGTTGGGCCGCTACACGGACTCGGAGGCCCGCTGGGGCGGGGTCCCGCTGCGGGACGTGGAACTCGCCGAGGTCCGCGACCGGATCCTGGTCTCCGACAACGAGGCCTACCTGTTCGCCGGTTCCCTGCGCGAGGTCCTGAATCCGCACGGGACGCACACCGACACCGAACTCCATACCGCGCTCCACACCTCCGGGGCCGCCGACGTCGTCACGGCGATGCCGGACGGCCTGGACTCGGCGGTGGAACCGCAGGGCCGCAACCTGTCCGGCGGCCAGCGCCAGCGGGTCCGGCTGGCCAGGGCTCTGCTCGCCGAGCCCGAGGTCCTGCTGTTGGTCGAACCCACCTCCGCGGTGGACGCGCACACCGAGTCCACCGTCGCCGAGCGTCTGCACGAGGCGCGGTACGGGCGCACCACCGTGGTCGTGGGCACGTCTCCCCTCCTGCTGGACCGGGTGGACCGGGTGGTCTTCCTCGCGGACGGGGAGGTCGCGGCGGTCGGCACCCACGGTGAACTGCTCACTTCCCGGACCGACTACCGAGCGCTGGTCTTCCGCGGCGCCGAGGAGGAGGGCGCTCCGGCATGAGCGAACGCCTACCCGTCGCCGACCGGCTCCAGGTACGCCGCGACACCGCCCGCCTGCTGCGCGAAGAGCGCGGCCGGGTGGTCCGGCTGATCCTGCTGACCTGCTTGGCGACCAGCGCCGGGCTGGTCGGCCCCTACCTTCTGGGCCGGATCATCAACATGGTGGAGGACGGCACCGCCGCACTCAGCACGGTGGACCTGCTGGCCGCCGGCGTGGTGGTGGCGGCCTGCGCGCAGCTCCTCCTGACCCGCTACGCCCACCGCGCCATCCACCGCTTCGGCGAGCACGTCCTGCGGCGGCTCCGCGAGGACTTCGTCGGCCGGGTGCTCTCCCTCCCCACCCGGGTGGTGGAGCGCTCGGGCACCGGCGACCTCACCACACGCGTCTCCGCTGACGTGGGAACGGTCGGCACCAGCCTGCGCGGGGCACTGCCCGACATCAGCGTGGCCCTCCTCCAGATCCTGGTGCTGTTGGTCGCCATCACCTGGCTGAACCCGGTGCTGGGGCTGTGCGCCCTCATCGGGGTACCCCTGGTGTGGCCCGCCCTGCGCTGGTACCTGAGGCGGTCCCGGGAGGCCTACCTGGCGGAGGGGGCCGCGCTCTCGACCGCTCTGGAGGGCGCCACCGCCACTGCCGAGGGCGGCCGCACCGTGGAGGGCCTCGGTATCCAGGAGGACCGCCGGGATGTGACCGACCGGGACGTGGGCGGCCTCTACCGGTCGCGCCGGGGCACCCTGCGGCTGCGGTCGGTCCTGTTCCCGATCAGCGAGTCCGTCCTCGTACTGCCCACCTCCCTGGGCCTGCTGGTGGGCGGCCTGATGTACCTGAACGGCGGGATCAGCCTCGGGGTCCTGGTGACCTGCCTGCTGTACGTCCAGCAGCTGGTGGACCCCATGCTGAGCATCACCCAGAGGATCGAGGAGCTCCAGCGCGCCGGGGCCTCCTTCGCCCGGCTGCGGGGCGTGCAGCAGCTGCCGGAGGAGTCCTCGGACACCGCCCGGGCCCCCGAGGACGACCGGATCGAGCTGTCCGGCGTCCGCTACGCCTACGTGCCCGGCCACGACGTGCTGCTCGGCATCGACCTCAGCGTGCGGCCCGGCGAACGGCTCGCGGTGGTGGGTCCGTCCGGCGCGGGCAAGACCACGATCGGCCGCCTGCTGTCCGGTGCGGACGTCCCCGGTTCCGGCCGGGTGCTGCTGGGCGGGGTCCCCGTCGCGGAACTCTCCCCCGAGGTACTGCGCGAGCGGATCGTGCTGGTCAACCAGGAACACCACGTGTTCACCGGGACTCTGCGGGAGAACCTGGCGATCGCCGCCTCGGATGCCGACGACGCACGGCTGCTCGCCGCCCTGGGCACGGTGGGCGCCGGCTGGGCCCGAGAACTGCCCGAAGGGCTGGACACCCGGGTCGGGTCGGGCGGGGAGGCCCTGGACCCGTCCCGGGCACAACAGGTGGCGCTCGCCCGCGTGGTGCTGTTGGACCCGCACACGGTGGTGCTGGACGAGGCCACCTCACTGTTGGACCCGAGAACCGCGCGGCAGGCGGAGCGGTCTCTGGCCGCGGTGCTGGAGGGGCGGACCGTGATCGCGATCGCGCACCGCCTGCACACCGCGCACGACGCCGACCGCGTGGCCGTGGTGGAGGACGGGCGCATCAGCGAGCTGGGTTCGCACGAGGAGCTGATCGCGGCCCGCGGGGCCTACGCCGCCCTGTGGAGCTCCTGGCACGGCACCGGCTGAGGGACGCCCGGCCTGTGGTCACGCGGGGGTGAGGAACTCCAGCCGGTTTCCGTTGTTGTCGTGGGTGTGGAACCGGCGGTAACCCGGGAAGTTCTCGTCCCAGATGATCTCGTACCCGGCGGCGGTCACGCGCTCGGCGAGGACGTCGAGCTCTCGGACGAGGATGCCCGGGTGGGCCTTGCGCTGCGGAACGAAGTCCTTCTCCACACCCAGGTGGATCTCCACGGAGTCGGCACGCACCCACAAGCCACCGCGCGCGGCCAGGACCGGGGGCTTGGGGATCTCGACGAAGCCGAGGACGTCCACGTAGAAGGCCCGGCCGGCGTCCTCTTCACCCGGGGGCATGGAGATCTGGACGTGGTGCAGCCCGAAACCGAGTCCGGTGGCGGTATCGGGGGCGGGGTTGGGAGTGGGAGACGGTGTGGCCATGAGTACCTCTCTCGTGGTTTCGGGGGACCACTTCTTCGGCGGGGACGGGGTCAGTCCAGCGCACCGCTGCCCAAGCGGGCGCGGGCGAACACCTGGCGGAAGTCGGCCCGGGCGATGACCGCGCTGCGGCCCACCGTGCGCGCGGCCTGGAGTGATCTGGTTCTTCGGCGGTGCAGGCCCCGTCCTTTCAGGGCGGGGATGGCCGCCCGGCCGGGAATTGTCACACCCTCCCGCTGCGGTCCTGTCCAGGATCGAGGGGGAGGTGTGTGCTGTGCTGACGGGTTTCCGGTACCGGCTGGCGCTCACTGACGCCCAGGCTGGCCAGTGTGCCGAGTACGGCGCGATCTGTCGGGCGGTGTGGAACACCGCTCTGGCCCAGCGCCGCCACATCATGGACCGGTGGAAGCGCGGCTATGCCACTCTCTACTGCGGCTACCACCTCCAAGCTGGGCAGCTGGCCCAGGCCAAGACCGAGGAGACCTGGCTCAAGGTCGCCCCGCGCACATCCTGCAGCAGACCCTGAAGGACCTGGACCGGGCCTGCGCCCAGCACGACACCTTCGACGTCAACTTCCGCGCCAAGCAATATTGGAAGCCCTCCTTCCGCTTCCCCGACGGGCCCCGCATCACCGTCCAGCGCTTGGGCCGCACATGGGGGCAGGTGAAGCTGCCCAAACTCGGGTGGGTGCGCTTGCGCTGGTCGCGCGCCCCGAAGGGCACCATCCGCTCGGCGACCGTGAGCCGCGCCGTGGCGCACTGCGTCCGCCGCCGATCCGGCGAACTGTCCGAGGGAACCGGGACGATGGCTGCTCCCGTCCGCACAACCCCGCCGAGGAGCGCCCTGTGACCGATACCGACGACTCCCGCTGCGCCTGGGCCCGGAACACCTCCGAGCTGATGGCCGCCTACCACGACACGGAATGGGGGCGCCCTTCACACGACGACCACTACCTGTTCGAGATGCTCGTCCTCGAGGGCGCCCAGGCAGGTCTGTCCTGGTCCACGGTGTTGAACAAACGCGAGAACTACCGGCGGGCCCTGGACGGCTTCGACGTCGAGCGGATCGCCTCCTACGGGCAGACCGAAACGGAGCGGTTGCTCGCCGACCCGGGGCTCATCCGCAACCGGCTCAAGATCGCCTCTGCGGTGCGCAACGCCCAGGCCTTCCTGAGGGTACGCGAGGCCTTCGGGAGCTTCGATGCGTACCTGTGGGAGTGGGTGGACGGAACACCGGTGGTCGGCCGCTGGAACGAACCCGGGCAGGTGCCCGTCACCACCGAGCTCTCGGACCGGCTGAGCCGCGATCTCAAGCGGAGGGGATTCAACTTCGTCGGGAGCACGATCGTCTACTCGTACCTGCAGGCCACCGGGCTGGTCGAGGACCACCTGACGGGCTGCCCCGCCAAGCCCGCCTGAGAACTCTCCACGACGAATCGAACCTTCCCGTACACTGTACTGTACAACCTACGAAGGGCAGGGCCATGACCTATCTCGTCACCGGGGCGACCGGCACCGTCGGGAGCGAAATCGTCCGTCAACTCGTGGACGCGGGGCATCCCGTACGCGCCCTCACCCGGGACCCGGCACGGGCCCTCGCTCAGGGGAACGTGCCCGAGGGGGCGGAAGCGGTCCGCGGCGACCTCACCGACCCCGAATCACTCCTGCCCCACCTGAAGGACACGTTCGGGCTGCACCTCATCACCTTCGGCGGCGACGACTTCGCCCCGCTGGAGACCGGTCCGCGTCTGGTCGAGCTGGCCGAGGCAGCTGGCGTGCGACGGGTGACGGTACTGTCCGATTTCTACGATGGCGGTGTCCAGGAGGCACTGCGCGCAAGCGACCTCACCTGGACCTTCCTCAGCCCGGTCGAGTTCATGGCCAACCTCCGCGACCACTCCGAGGAGGTCCGTACCGAAGGCGTACTGAGGTCGGCGGGCGACCACCCGAGCGCCATGGTGCACGAGGCCGACATCGCCGCGGTGGCGGTCACCGCCCTCACCGAAGACGGCCATGGCGGCCAGACGTACCTCATCACCGGCCCGGAAGCGCTCACCCCCGCTGGCCAGGCCCGGCAGTTGTCCACCGCGACCGGCCACGAGGTCACCCCGGTACAGCTCACTCTGGAGGAGACGGCCCAGCACATGCGCGCCCAGGGCTACGACGAGGAATACGTGGACTTCGCCGTGATGCTGGCCACCAACCCGCCAGAGGAGGGCAGCCGGGTCCAGGACACCGTCCAGCGCGTTACCGGCCGCCCCGCCCGAACCCTCGCCCAGTGGGCCGAGGAGAACGCGGCGGAGTTCCGACCCGAAGGCTGAACACCCCCGGCGGGCCCGGCGGGCACCTGCGGACACCCGGCTGGCCGCGGCAGGTGCTCGGTGCGGCGCCCCGGACATCCCGGGGGCACCGTGCCCACCCCCCGAAACAAGGGCTGGGGCACTCCCATCGCCCTTGGCGACCGATCCCCTGACCTGCCCAGACAAGAAATCCCAGAAAACTTTATGCCATAAGGAATCATCACCCCGGGCCGCGCGTTCCCTTGTTCGTACGCTGTACTGTACGTAGTACGAACCGGGAGGACCCCTATGGCACGGGCAACATCCACACCGACACGGACACCGGCGCACTCGCCGACAGCGGTGAGCGCACGGGGGCTCGGCAGGAGGTTCAAGGACAAGTGGGCCCTGCGCGGGTTCGACCTGGAGGTCGGCCGGGGAAGCGTCCACGGCCTGCTCGGACCCAACGGGGCCGGGAAGTCGACGGCGGTCCGCGTACTCACGACCCTGCTCCGACCCCACGAAGGCACGGCCGAGGTCGCCGGGCACGACGTGGCCGCCCAGGGGCCCCAGGTCCGCTACCGGATCGGGCTGGTCGGCCAGCACGCCGCCGTCGACGAGATCCTCAGCGGCCGCCAGAACCTGGAGCTCTTCGGCCGCCTGTACCACCTGGGCGGCCGCGCGGCCGCCCGCAGGGCCGACGAACTCCTGGAGCGCTTCGGCCTGACCGACACCGGCAAGCGGCCGGTCAGCACCTACTCCGGCGGAATGCGCCGCAGGCTCGACCTGGCCGCCGGGATGATCCTCAGCCCGCCCGTCATGTTCCTCGACGAGCCCACGGTCGGCCTCGACCCGCGGGGCCGCGACGAGGTCTGGTCCGCGGTGCGCGGTCTGGTCAGCGGGGGCACCACCGTCCTGCTCACCACCCAGTACCTGGAGGAGGCCGACCAGCTGGCCGACCGCGCCTCGGTGATCGACACCGGCCGGGTGATCGCAGAGGGCACACCCTCGGAGCTCAAGGGCCGGATGGGCGGTGACCGGATCGACGTGGTCCTGCGCGACGAGCACTCCCTGGACGAGGCCGCCGCCCTGGTGGAGCGGGCCACCGGCCACAGCGTTCGGATCGAGAGGAAGGAACGCCTGCTCAGCGCCGAGGTCGACGACCGCGCGGCCGCCCTGACCCGAGCCGTGCGCGCCCTGGACGACCGCCGTGTAGCCGTGGCGGACGTCGTCCTGCGCCAGCCGACCCTCGACGAGGCCTTCCTGCACCTCACCGGCGGCGACCAGTCCACCGGCACGGACCAGCCAACCGCTACCGACCAGTCCCGAGCGACCAAGACGGAGGCAGGCCGATGAACGACGTCCAACACCCCACCGACACGACCGGCACCGTCCCGCCCGCCCCTGCGCCATCCGCCGTCTCCGGCCCCTTGGCCCGCCTGGGCTGGGCCGCCGCCGACGGCTGGACCGTCGCCCGGCGCGATGTCACCCACTGGCTGCGTCAGCCCTGGGAACTGCTCTTCGGGCTGCTCTTCCCGGTCCTCATGGTGCTGATGTTCGTCTACCTGCTCGGCGGTGCCTTGTCGGTACCCGGCGGCGGGGACTACACCGAGTACCTCATGCCCGGCATGTTCGCGATGGTCATGGTGTTCGGCCTCGGTGAGACCGTCACCGCCGTGACCACGGACTCCAGCCGAGGGGTCACCGACCGGTTCCGTTCGATGCCCATGGCCTCCTCGGCCGTGGTCGTGGGCCGCTGCCTGGCCGATATGCTCCGCTCCACGATCACACTGGTCATCCTGATCGGCTTCGGGATGCTCGTCGGCTGGCAGTGGCACGGCGGCGCCGCCGCTGCCCTGGCCGGGTTCGGGCTGCTGCTCCTGCTGCGGTTCGCCCTGGTGTGGCTCGGGATCTATGTGGGCCTGCTCATGCGCGGCCAGGGCGGCATCGCCGTCATCCAGACCCTGGAGTTCCCGATCGGGTTCCTGTCCAACGCGTTCGTGGCCACCGCGACCATGCCGGTGTGGCTGGGCACGGTCGCCGATTGGAACCCGATGTCGTCCACCGTGGCGGCAGCACGTGAGCTGTTCGGCAACCCGGCAGTGACCGGTGACAGCTGGATCACGCAGAACGCCCTGCTCATGGCGGTGGTCTGGCCGTTGCTGCTGGTCGCGGTGTTCGCGCCCCTGTCTGTGCACCGGTACCGGAACCTCAGCGGCTGACCTCTGCCCCGCACGCTCCCGCACGCGGCGCGCCCGGCGGGCCGGCCCTCGTCGGCCCGGTCACGGATCGCGTGTGGGAGCGGCGTTCCCCGGGCGTACACTGGCCCGTACGCCCTACGGCCCCAGTACCAGGACGGTCCGATGCCCCCGCAACCCAACAAGAGCGGCGACCCCGCGCGCAGCCTGGCCCTGCTGTGGCGCACCCAGGAACCCTCGAGCCGCCGCCGGGGCAAACCCGGTCTGAGCGTCGACCGGATCGTGCGGGCCGCCACCGAGCTGGCCGACTCCGAAGGGCTCACCGCACTCTCGATGCGCAAAGTGGCCGAAGCACTGGACGTGGGCACGATGTCGCTCTACACCTACGTCCCAGGCAAGGGCGAGCTCATCGACCTGATGGTGGACGCCGCCTACACCGACCTGGACACCGGCGACCGCTCCGGCACCTGGCGGGAACGGCTCCGGCGGATCGCCCACGGCAACCGGGAGCTGTACATCCGCCACCCGTGGATGCTCCAGACCGTCACGGTACGCCTCCTCGGGCCGAACCTCATCGCCAAGTACGAACACGAGCTCTCGGCCGTGGACGGGCTCGGCCTGACCGAGGTCGAGATGGACTCGACGGTCAGCCTGGTCAACGGTTACGTGGAGAGCACGGTCCGAGCGACCTTGGGCGCCGACCAGGTGGCGCGCGAGTCCGGCATGGACGACGAGGAGTGGTGGCGCACCTACGACCCGCTGCTGGCCGCCCTGGTGGACAGCACGCAGTACCCGACCGCCTCCCGTGTGGGTACCGCCGTCGGCCAAGCACACCAAGCCGTCTACGACCCCGAACACGAGTTTGCGTTCGGCCTGGACCGGGTCCTCGACGGCGTGCAGGTCCTGGTAGACGCCCGCTCCACCGCCTCGGGCGCCGAACCGGACGGGTAACCTGGAACTTTTCGGGCGGCTGGCGCGCCCCAACAGGCAGACCTACCCCGGGAGCTGTCGCGGATGTTCTTCACCTTCCTTCTCTGTGCCGTCGCCGCCTTCTTCTGCTGGCGCTTCTACGCCCGTCACGCGCGGCAGCGCCGTGCGCTCATCGCGGAGATCGACGAGGTCCGCGGGCGTTTCGAGGAGCCCGGTATGCGGTTGCTCCGCCTGCTCGAGTCCCTGGAACGCGACCTGGTGCTCATCCGCGGCGGGCACGTCGCCGAGGAGGCCGCCGAGATCATCGGGGACGACGAGGTACTGCGCGAGGCCGAGGAGCTCGCGAGCCGGCACGCGGAACTCACCAAGGAACTCTCCGAGCACGGCCACAGCCACAGCCGGCGCGATCTGCGGGAGCGGGAGGAGTCCTGGCGGGAGTTGGCGGAGGCCGTCGGGGATTTCCTCCCGCGGCTCCAAGCGGAGGAGGCCCGTCTGGCGGCGGTGATCGCCCGGACGGGTCGCTTGCCCACGCGAGTGCAGGACGCGGAGCGCCTCATGGGCGAGGTGGAGGCTGCGGGCGCCGCCGGGGAGGAGCGGGGGTTCGTCGTGCACGGAGAGCTCACGGTGCTCTCCGACGCCGCCGAACGCCTCAGGGAGATCCGGTCTCTGGTCGACGGGCGGCGACTCGTGGCGAGCGAGGAACCGCTCACCACACTGCTCGGGGACCTGTCCGGCGCCAAGGCGGCGCTGCGCACCCTGGAACAGCGGTGGGAGGCCCTCTCCGAACGCGAGGCCGTCCTGAGGGGGGCGCTCGAGCGCCTGCACCGGCAACGCGACGAGGCGGGGGCGGTCCACCGCACCTTGGTCGCGGACTTCGCCCACGAGATCGGGCAGGACATGGGCGCGCGCATGGCGGCGGGCGCATCCGAGCTGACCGCCGCGGAACGGCACCTGGACGTCCTGGCGGCCGAGTTGAACAGCGCCGACGTGCACGGGGGCGAGGCTGCGGCGGAGGCCGCCGAGGTAGCTCAGGAACGGGCCGAAGAGGCCTTCGCCGCCCCGGCCGAGCGGCGGGACCGGGTCCGGGAGCTCAGCCGGACGCTGCCGGGGTACCAGCGCTCCGGCATCGAGCACGCGGGGCGGATCGAGGCACAGGCGCAGGAGTCCGAGGGGACCCGTCCGCTCGTGCCGGTGGCGGTCCTGCTGCGGGAGCAGATGGAACGCTTGGACATGAGCTCGGAGAAGCCCGCCTGGCTCACCCTCGAGCTGCGTGTCGCCGAGGTGGGCGCGTCCCTGAACCAGCTGGAGAGCGCCGTGCAGGAGGTGGCGCAGGCTGTGCGCTCCACCCGGGCGGCGCTGAACGACGCCCACCGCAAGCTCTGGGCCGCCCGCCGTGCCCCGGACACGGACCGGACGGCCGAACGGATCGCCGAGGGCGTGACGTCCGCGGTCAGGGCCGCTGCCAAACGCCCCGCTCCCTGATCCGTCGCCTCTGCTGCTCCGCGGCCCCGGTGTCGCTTCCGCCCCGACCGGTGAGGCTGTCCGCGATCCGCTCCCGCTGAGCCAGTTCGTGCTGGTCGTCGTACTTGAACTTGGCGGCGGCCTCCTCCACGTGCAGGACCAGGCCGCGGATCCCGGAGAGCATGCGGCCGTACGGCGGGCCGTCGGGGGTGACTTCGGCGTGGTCGCCGTCGGGCTGGAAGTGGGCGAGCTGCCGCGCGAGCAGATCGGCTTTGGCCCGGGGTTCGTCGAGGATCTCGGCCCGGCAGGTGAACCGCACCGCCGAGTAGTAGCTGGTGGGGACCCCGTCGCGCGGGTCGGTGCCGGGTTTGGCCCGCCAAGTGCCCGGGATGAAGGCGTAGTCGTCGATCACGGTGAAGGTGACCGGATCGCCTTCTCCGAGCGCCCGCCACACCGGGTTCGGGCGGGCCAGGTGGACGAGGAGGGCGTCGGGCACCGGGGCGGCGTGGGTGGGTACGACGACGGGCGGTCCTCCGTCGGCCCCGTTGACGGCGAGCTGTCCGAAGTCCCTGCCCTGGGCGATCCACCCCCGCCACTCCTCGTCGCTGACCGCGGCGTCCCAGGGATGGATGAGCATGAGAAAACCTCCCGTATTAATATGCGGAATACTACATATTATTACGATAAGTTTCCAGGGGTAATCCCGCCCGGAACAGGGTCGGGCACGCGGATCAGGGACGCAGGGCCGCTGCCTGCCTGGAGAGCTCGGTGATCTCGTCCCAGCGGCCCTCGGCGACCAGGGCGGCCGGGGTCAACCAGCTGCCGCCGACACAGCCCACGTTCGAAAGGGCGAGGTAGTCCGCGGCGGACTCGGCGGTGATCCCCCCGGTCGGGCAGAACCGGAGCTGCGGCAGCGGACCGGTGAGGGACTTCAGGAACTTCGCCCCGCCCGACGCCTCCGCGGGGAAGAACTTGAGCTCGGTCATGCCCAGCTCCAGCAGAGCCATCGCCTCGGACACCGTGGCCACCCCCGGCAGGGACGGCAGACCGGTGTCGGCCATCGCCCGGGCCAGGTCGGGCGTGCACCCGGGGCTGACCAGGAAGCGCGCCCCCGCCTTGGCCGCCGCGGCCGCCTGCTCGCGGTCGACGACGGTTCCCGCGCCCACCACGGCCTCGGGCACCTCCGCGGCGACGCGTTCGATCGCGGACAGGGCCCCGGGCGTCCGCAGGGTCACCTCGATGCCCGGCAGGCCGCCCGCCACCAGGGCGCGGGCGATCGGCACGGCGTGCTCGACGTCGTCGACCACCACAACGGGCATCACCGGGGCAAGGGCGAGGACGTCCTCACCGGTACGGGGGATCGTCGTCATGACTGTCTCCAAAAGGTCGGTTCTGCGGGGGTCGGTGCTGTGCGGGTCGGTACGGGGTGATGTCGGGGGCGCCGCCGACGCGTGGCGGTCGGTGGCGCCCCCAAAGGCTCGGGCATCCGGAGAACGGCGCTACGCGCCGAAGACTCCGGCACCGGTCTCGGCCGGGCCGACCGACCCGCGCAGGGCGGCGAACAGCTCGCGCCCGGTACCCGTGGAGGAGTCCACCGTGGGACGGGCGTCCTCGCGGCCGCCGAGGTCGGCCAGGACCTCCAGTGTCCCCCGGACCGCATCCAAACGGATGGGGTCGCCGTCGCGGACCTTCGCCAGCGGCCCGCCCGCGTCGGCCTCGGGCGAGACATGGATGGCGGCGGGCACCTTGCCCGAGGCCCCGGACATCCGGCCGTCGGTCACCAGCGCGACCTTCTGCCCCTGGTCCTGGAGGACGGCCAGCGGCGGGGTGAGCTTGTGCAGCTCGGGCATGCCGTTGGCGCGCGGCCCCTGGAAGCGCACCACCGCGACGAAGTCGCCGGTCAGCTCACCGGCGGTGAAGGCGGCCTGGAGCTCGGCCTGGTCGGCGAAGACCCTGGCGGGGGCTTCCACCACGTGCCGTTCCGCCGCCACCGCGGACACCTTGATCACGGCGCGCCCGAGGTTGCCCTCGAGCATGCGCAGGCCGCCGTCGGGGGCGAAGGGGTCCTCGACACCGCGCAGCACCGTCTTGTCCGCGCTCTCCTCGGGGCCGTCCATCCAGGTCAGCACGCCGTCGTCCAGCTGGGGGACCTGGCGGTAGCGGTTCAGGCCGGGGCCAGCGACGGTGCTGACGTCCTCGTGGAGGAGTCCGGCGTCGAGCAGAGTGCCGATGAGGTAGGCCATGCCGCCCACCTCGTGGAACCGGTTCACGTCCGCGGACCCGTTGGGGTACATGCGCGTGAGCAGCGGCACGGCTTCAGAGAGGGCGGCGAAGTCGTCCCAGGTGAGCTGGATGCCGGCGGCTCGGGCGATGGCGACGAGGTGCAGCGTGTGGTTGCTGGAGCCGCCGGTGGCCAGCAGGGCGACCACCGCGTTGACGATCGCCTTCTCGTCGACCTGCTCTCCGACCGGGGTGTGGTGCTCGGTGAGGGCGGTCTGCCCGAGGACGCGCCGTCCCGCCTCCTCGGTCAGGGCCTCGCGCAGCGGGGTACCGGGCTGTTCGAAGCTGGCGCCGGGCAGGTGCAGGCCCATGACCTCCATGAGCATCTGGTTGGAGTTGGCGGTGCCGTAGAAGGTGCAGGTGCCGGGCGAGTGGTAGGACTCGGACTCGGCCTGGAGCAGCTCGCGGCGGTCCACCTTGCCCTGCGCGAACTCCTGGCGGACACGCGCCTTCTCCTTGTTGGGCAGGCCGGAGTGCATGGGGCCGGCGGGCACGAACGCCACGGGCAGGTGGCCGAAGGAGAGCGCGCCGATCAGCAGCCCGGGCACGATCTTGTCGCACACGCCGAGCATGAGGGCGCCGTCGAACATGTCGTGGGACAGGGCCACGGCGGAGGCCATCGCGATAACGTCCCGGCTGAACAGGGAAAGCTCCATGCCGGCCCGGCCTTGGGTGATGCCGTCGCACATGGCGGGCACGCCGCCCGCGAACTGCGCGACGCCGCCAGCCTCGGAGACCGCCTTCTTGATCACCGCCGGGTAGGTGTCCAGCGGTTGGTGGGCGGAGAGCATGTCGTTATAGGCCGAGACGATCGCCAGGTTGGGTGTGACGTCACCGGCCAGGGAGAGCTTGTCGCCCACCCCGCAGGCGGCGAAGCCGTGTGCGAGATTGGCGCAGCCCAGGGCGGTCCGGGTCGGACCCTCCCCCACCGCCTC
Source organism: Nocardiopsis nanhaiensis (assembly GCF_054778635.1). Lineage (NCBI taxonomy): Bacteria > Bacillati > Actinomycetota > Actinomycetes > Streptosporangiales > Nocardiopsidaceae > Nocardiopsis > Nocardiopsis nanhaiensis. Next base: position 26,099 of record NZ_BAAGZJ010000054.1, on the reverse strand, counting down.
GCGGATGCGGGAGAGGTAGGCGGATCGGGTCTCGGCGCTGCGTTCGGCCAGTCGACGGGTGACCTCGGCGACGACGGGGTGGGTGCTGCCACCGGAGTTCCTTGCATCCGGGGTTCCGCTGCCGGGGGTACCGGTGTCCGGAGCGCTGGTTCCCGGTGTGCCGTCGGCCGGGTTGCTGGGGGTGTGCGCGGTCATGGCTGCTCCTCTTCGTGCCACGTGCGGCCGGTTCGGCCGATGAGCCGGTGTGCGCCAGCGGGGCCGGCGCTACCGGCGGTATAGGCCTCCGGTGCGGTGCTGAGGCCGTTCCAGGCCTCGATGATCGGGTCCACCCAGCGCCACGCGGCCTCGACCTCGTCGCGGCGCATGAAGAGGGTGGAGTCCCCGGCCAACACGTCCATCAGCAGCCGCTCGTAGGCCTCGGGTGAGCGGGTGGCGAACGTGTCGGCGAAGCTCAGTTCCAGCGGGACCGGACGCAACCGCAGCGCTCCGGCTCCGGGGGTCTTGGTCAGCATGGTGAGGTGTATGCCCTCGTCCGGCTGGAGCCGGATGACGAGGCTGCCCGAGCCGGAGACCGACCCGGTGCCGGGGAAGATGGTGTGCGGGACGTCGCGGAAGCGGATGACGATCTCGGAACGGGCGTGCGACATGCGCTTGCCGGTGCGCAGGTAGAAGGGGACCCCGGCCCACCGCCAGTTGGCGACCTCGGCGCGCAGGGCCACGAACGTCTCGGTGGTGCTCGTCTCCGAACCGCCCGCCTCGTCCAGGTAGCCGTCGACCTCGTCGCCTTGGACCGATCCACGGGTGTACTGGCCGCGCACGGTCTGTTCCGTGATGCGGTTGTCCGTGATGGGGCGCAGGGACTGGAGGACCTTGAGCTTCTCGTCCCGGACGGCCTCGCGGTCATAGCTGGCCGGGGGCTCCATGGCGGTGAGGCAGAGCAGCTGCAGCAGGTGGTTCTGGACCATATCGCGCATGGCCCCCGAGGTGTCGTAGTAGCCCCGACGACCGCCCACGCCCACGGTCTCGGCCGCGGTGATCTGCACGTGGTCGATCCACCGGGAGTTCCACAGGGGTTCGAGGAAGACGTTGGCGAACCGCAGGACGAGCAGGTTCTGCACGGTCTCCTTCCCCAGGTAGTGGTCGATCCGGTAGGTGCGCGACTCGTCGAAGACCGCACCGACCTCGTCGTTGATCGCCTTGGCGGATTCCAGGTCCCGCCCGAGGGGCTTCTCCATGACAACGCGGGACTCCGGGGTGACCAGCCCGGCCTCCTGGAGTCCTTGGCAGATGGCGCCGGAGATCATCGGCGGCACCGCGAGGTAGAAGACGCGGTCGCGGCCGGGGGTGAGCGCGGCGGCGAGGTCGTCCCAGCCGCCCGTGTCCCCGCCGACGTCCACGGTCACGTGACTGAGGCGGCCCAGGAAGCGGCGCATGACCTCTGGCTCGGCGACCTGGACGGCGCGGTGGCCGCGGACGGCGGAGTCCGTCTTGTCCCTCAGGTCGGCGTCGGTGAGCCCGTCCCTGGAGACCGTGATCACCCTGGTGCCCCCGTCCAGGTGGCCGTCGCGGTCCAGGAGGTAGAGGGAGGGGAGGAGTTTACGCATGGACAGGTCACCGGTACCGCCGAAGACCACCAGATCGGTGGGGCGGGGCGCGGGCTGCTGCGGCATTCGGTTCGCTCCTGCGGAGTGGAAGAGGTGATGCGCGACGGGGGCGGCCGAGGACGGGCGGACGGCGCTGCACGCACATGGGACACAGCGGTCCTGGAACACAGCGGTCCTGGGCTCCGGGCCGTTGACCGGGGGGTCATACTGCTCTGTTTCGACCTTAATCGCGCTATGGTAAAAATCCAAGCACACTTCAGAACATTAATTTACATAAGTGAACGGCCTTCGAGGCGCCCAGCTGAGTGAATGGTTCAATGAGGCATGGCCAGAACCCCCGGACGCTTGTCCTCCACAGCCACCAGCGGCCACATCCTGGCGATGATCCGCACCGGCAGCGCCACCAACAGGTCGGAGATCGCCCGCACGACGGGGCTCTCCCGCCCATCAGTCGCCCTGCGGGTCACCGAGCTGATGAACCACGGTCTGGTGACCGAGGGAACCCGGGCAGTCTCCAGCGGCGGGCGGCCGCCCACACTCCTGGAGTTCAACGCGTCCTCCGGACTGATCCTCACCGGGGCCCTCGGCATGGCCCGCAGTCAGGCCGCCGTGTGCGACCTCGACGGGCGGGTACTCCTGCGCACCCCCGGATCCCCCGACATGGAGCAGGGCCCCGACGCCACGGTTCCCTGGCTGCTGGACACCTGGGCCGATCAGGTCGCCGAACTGGGCCGTTCACCGGAGGACGCCCGGGGCGTGGGCATCGGCCTGCCGGGCACGGTGGAGTTCCACACCGGGCGGGCCGAGGACCGCCCCTTCCTCGGCAAGTGGGCGGGTGTGGCCCTGGCCCCGATGATCGCCGAGCGCTTCCCAGCCCCCGTGACGGTCGACAACGACGTGAACGTGATGGCGCTGGGCGAGCACATCGCCGGCGGGCACGGGCACACCGACGACATGGTGTTCGTGAAGGTCTCCACCGGGATCGGCGCCGGGCTGGTCTCCGGCGGCAACCTGCTGCGCGGCGCGCTCGGCGCGGCCGGCGAGCTCGGCCACACCCCCGTGCGCGAAGGGGGCGGACTGCCGTGCCGGTGCGGCAACACGGACTGTCTGGAAGCCGTGGTGGGCGGTCGCCGTCTGCTGATGAGCGCCGCTGAACAAGGCCGGGAGGTCTCGGGGCTCAAGGAGCTGGTGGCGCTGGCCAAGGAGGGCGACCCGGTGGCGGTAACACTGGTGCGCGGGGCCGGACGCCGGCTGGGTGAGGCCCTGGCGGGCGCCGTCAACCTGCTCAATCCGGAAGTGATCGTGCTCGGCGGCGACCTGTCCGAGGCCTACGACCACCTGGTGGCGGGGGTGCGCGAGGTGATCTTCCAGCAGTGCACCGCCCTGGCCACCCGCCAGCTGCGGATCGTTTCGAGCACCCTGTGGGACGACGCCGGCGTACGCGGCTGCGCGGCTATGGTCAGTGAGGAGATCATGTCACCGGAAGCCGTGAACAAGATCCTGGCTGGCTAGGGCGTGTTCGGGGGATGCTGCCCGTCGCGAGCGGCGTATCCAGTGGTGCTGGCACAAGGCCGAAGAAGGAGTCAGCCCGGGTTTGGCTGTCGACTGAGAGATGCGCAGTGCAAGTGCCGCTGGGGCGACGCGCAGCAGGGTATGTGTCCGCTGAACATGCCCTAGTGCCGCGGAGCCGAGGGTCACGCGGGCCACGGTGAGCGCTGGGCGGCCGGGTGGAGCGGCCGGGCCCGGTGGTCCGCATGGCCGGGGGAGGCCACGGCCCACAGGAACGGGAGCGTTTATCGGCCCCGGGGGCGGGCAAGCGGTACATAAGGGCGAAGTGTCGACAATACCCTCGATCCGCACTGACCTGCGATGGCGCCGTTTCCGCGAGCGCCCTGATTGTCATGACACTTGACAACAAGTACCGAACTGCCGAATAGTCACGCACCCGAGTACCGCCCCCCGTAACCCCGCACCCCCGTCACCCCGTGGCCAAGAGCCGTGCGGTCCACCGCCCGGAAAGGTCTCCCGTGCTAAACCTCGACACCTCCATCGTGTTCGCCCTGTTGCTGGGCGCCGGTATCAGCCTCGTCACCAGCGCTGCCGTCACCGCCCTCCACGCCGCGCAGATCCGCCGCGCCGAGCTGCGCTCCACGAACCGCAGCTCCGCACGCAACCTCACCAGCGTCTTCATAGCGGAACGCGACGGCGACGGCGAGACCTCCGACTTCCTGCGCGACGCGGAGATCACGGTCATGTCGATGACCGACCGCAAGACCCGTGAGCGCCTCGCCGGTGTCATCCGCCTGCTGCGCGAACACGATCTCCCCGAGGTCCAGCAGCTGAGCGGGATCAACGCCGACACCGCCAAGCGGCTCCTGTGCGACCACGCCCTCGACATCCTCGGTGCGCACCTGCGCTCGGAGCGCCTGCCCGAGGTTCCCTCCGTGATGCGCAAGATGCTGAGCGTGGAGGGCGAGGCCCTGAGCATCCACTCCGGCGAGGCCCCGAAGCCCAGCGCACCGATAGAGAAGAGTTCGGTCACCCAGCGCCCCCGCCACACCGGCACCGGCAAGGGCACCGGCTCCACCACCCGCAAGTCCACCAAGGCCGCCAAGCCCGCCCCGAAGCCGTCGGGCAAAAGCGGCGGCCGCACCACCGGCACCGCAACCGAAGAGCCCACGAAGGAGAGCGCCTTCTGGGACGACTGATCCCGAGAAGAGGCGACAACGCTGGATTTTTGCACCAGATCCCGCGCCAGCACTGAGAACCCGCGTTTCAGCGGCGGGTCAGAAGTGATTCTTGTGGACACAGATGAGAAAGTCGGGCACGAAAGCCTTAGCAGTCTGGCACCCGGCGAAGGAATTGTGCGGCGCAATTGTGGTCAGGAACCGCGCGCATGGACAACCCGAGCGCGCACTCGGCGAGAACTTCACCTAGGATCGCTGCTACGCGCAGGTTCCGGTGTCTTCGGCAACCCCTGTACGCCGCTGCCCCCGCCTTCCCCACGAATGCGGCAAGCCCCCTCGGTGACTTTCCGGTCAGGATTCCGGACCGCCCGCGCGCATCCCCCGCGCGACCTCCGCCCTCCCCTGGACACGGACGCGTGGCCCGCACGGGTCGGTGTCCGGCCGTTGGTACGCCCAGCCGTCCGAACTCACCGAGATTGTCACGATGCCCGCTGACGAGAACTCCGCCGACTCCGGCGAGGACCACGCCCAAGACGAGACACCGGACCGCCCCGAGCCAGAGAGCCCGGAAGACCTGGAGATCCCGGAAGGCCCAGAGAGCCCGGAACACCCGGAGAGCCCGGGGGAGCCCGACACCGTCGTCATCGACACGGACCAACCGGTAGAGACGTCCGGGGGCGCGGGAACAGGTTCCGAGGCCGAGGGAGCGCCGACCGGCGAACCGGCTCGAAGTCCAGCCGACGGGTCCGCCCAAGAGACCGAGGACGTCGAGAACACCGAGGACATCCAGGCATCAGAGGACACGGAGGTGGCCGAGAGCGCTCAGGCGTCGGGTGACACCGAGAAACCGCGGGACGCTGAGAAGGCCGGTGACACCGAAGAACAGGGGATAGGCGGCACCGGGACCGGAGCGGCCGTGCGGACCAAGCGCAAGCGGCGCAAGCGCAGGGTGGTCCTGTGGGTCGCCGCCAGCCTGGCGCTGATCATGTGCGCCGGAGCCGCCACCGCGTACGGGTACTACCACTTCCTGCGCTCCGGCATGGTGCAGCACGACATCGACTCCCTGCTCGCCGAGGAGGAGCGGCCGGAGAAGATCAACGACGCGGTCAACGTCCTCTTCATCGGGTCGGACGGCTATGAGGAGGACAGCCCCGCCTACACGGAGGAGTTCGAGGGCGAGCGCTCCGACTCCCTGATGCTCGCGCACATCTCACCGGACAACCGGGTCTCGGTGGTCAGTTTCCCGCGTGACTCGCTGGTGCAGCTCCCGGAGTGCGACGCCTACGGCCAGACCGACGGCACCTACGGCTACTTCGGCATGATCAACTCCGCGCTGTACCACGGCGGACCGCCCTGCGTGCTCAAGACCGTCGAGACCCTCACCGACATCCGGGTCGACCACTTCGTCCACCTGAGCTTCGCGAGCTTCCGAGACGTCGTGGACGCCATCGGCGGCGTGGAGATGTGCATTCCGGAGCCGATGGAGGACGACCGCGCCAACCTCGACCTCGATGAGGGCCAGCAGACCCTCGACGGCGAACAGGCCCTGTCCTTCGTCCGTGCCAGATACGAGATCGGAGACGGCGGTGACATCGGCCGCATCGACCGGCAGCAGATGTTCCTCGCAGCCCTCGCCGACCAGGCGACCAGCAGCGACGTCCTCACCAGTCCGAGCAAGCTGAACGGCGTCCTGCAGGCCGTGGCCCAGCACAGCGCCACCGACCGCGAACTGACCCTGGACCGCATGGTGTCCCTCGCGGTCACGATGGCCGACGCGGACCTGTCCGACATCGAGTTCCACACCGTGCCTTGGTATCCGGCGCCGTACGACCCCAACCGGGTCATGTGGAACGAGGAGGACGCCGCCGAACTGTTCGATGCGGTACGCGAGAACCGGCAGCCGCCCGAGCTGCTCGCCGCGGACGACTCCTCCACCCCCCAGGAGCCGCCGACGGACGCGCCGACCCCCGCGGACGTGGAGGGGTTGGCGGAGGACGCGGACGGGGCCGGGGACGTCGATGCCAATCCCTCCGCACGCGCGGGCGAGGGCCGGGACGCCACGTCCAACCCGTGCGACGACGGCCTCGGCTTCGGTACTGACGAGGACGACGAGTAGGCACCGCACCGGAGCACGGCCTCTGAGGCCTCCGGGCCAGAGCACACGGGAGGCCCTCGCCGCGGCGAGGGCCTCCCGTCGTCCGTTCCGCTCATGCGCCTCCCCGCCTCCGGCCCAGGGGTGTCGTCTCGGCCGGAGGGGAGGGAGGGTGCCTCGGGCGGCGGGGACGCGTCCCTCCCGCCGGTACGCGCCGGGAAACCCCCACAGTTCCCCCTGGCGCCTCGGTCAGCGGGGTGGTCCCGCTCACCGCCCGAGGCCGGGTGCGCCCACCACGACCGGTGGGCGCACGTTCTTGGTTAGAGAACCAGCAGGTCCTCGTCGTCCAACAGCGGGGCGTCGCTCAGCAGGTCCTCGTCGCCCAGCAGCGGGGCGTCGTCCACCGGGAGCTCGTCCGCGAGGGGCAGCTGGTCGGTGTCGACCTCCGGCTCGCCCAGCTCGGGCAGACCGTCGACGCCGACCAGGTCACCGCCGGGGGTGTCGACGGCGCCGTCCAGCACGTCGGTCTCGACGGCGGACATCGGCAGGGTCTCGTCGAGTGCCGGGGGCAGGCCCAGCTCCTCAGCCCCGTCCGTGACGTCCTCGACCGCGCCTTCGACATCGGGCTCGTCGGCACCGCTCATCGGCAGGGTCTCGTCGACGTCCTGGGGCAGCAGAGTCGTCAGCCCGCCCGTGAGGTCCGCGTTCTCACCCGTGTCGATCCCCACGGGGTCGCTCATCGGGACGGTTCCGCTGAGCTGGTCGAGGTCGATCTCGTCCAGCTCCACCAGGTGGGGGTTGGACTCGTGGACCCCGCTGTCGACGCGGCCGCCCAGTTCGGTGGCGGTGTCGTCGACGACGGAAGCGGTCTCGTCCAGGCCGAGGGAGAGGTCGGAGTCGCTCATCGGCAGCGTCTGACCGCTGTCCAGACCCAGCCCGTCGAGCAGGCCCAGCCCGCCCAACAGGTCGGACACCGGGTCGACGGAGCCGGCGCTGAGCGGCAGTGTCTCGGCGGTCTCGTCGAGGTCGAGCGGGCCGACAGTGGTGGCGTTGTCCTCATCGGCTTCGATGGGGGTCTCAGCGGACACGCCGTCTCCGACGACCGTGCCGACGGTGTCAGTGGCGTCAGCGGGCCCGGAGTGGTGCTGCAGGTCGGGCTCGGCGGAGATCTCACCGGGCTCGACCTTGGCCAGGTCCCCGACGGGCGAGGTGACGCCTTCGGTCAGCAGGGTCGGGGCCTGGCCACCCAGGTCGCCCAGGGGGAGGCCGTCCGTGGCACCGCCGAGCGTGTCGGCCCCCGCGATACCAGCGCCGAGAGCGACGAATCCGGCGGTGCCGGCGGCCACCAGCATGGTCCGGGCGGAGGTGCGGGTGGTGTGGAACATGAGAGTCCTTCCGGGATGTGCGTGTGTTCGGTTCGGGGTGCGGCGGGGCGGGTGTCGTGCCCCGCCGCGGGGCGGCCCATCTCCCTGGCCAGGGGAAACGGCCCTGATAGTGGCTTGTTCGGACGAGCTCTCCGGTCGGTGAACCTGTACGCCCCTGGTGGGGGCGGGCTCGGTTCGGGCCGGATCCAGTCGGTCGGTCTGGCGGACCACCGGCTGACGTGAACCTCGCGGACGAAGTGCGCGGCTCACGTCAACCCCCAGGCCTGCGCCTGGGAAGGCGTGCCGAAAAACCGGTCGCGTAGGGCTGGGAAGGCGTGCCAGCCGGTCGCGTGCGCCGCATCTCGCTCGGGGCGTGGTGCGCGGGCGCGGGTCCGGTGGGGTGGTCCGCTAGTCCGGGGAGAAGATCGGCTCGTCGGCGTCGTCGGCGGGTGCCGAGCGCAGGACGTGCCGGGCGGCCTCGAACAGGCCGGGGGCCGGTGCCGGAGCACCGGTGGCGGGCAGGAAACCGGCGACGGCCGGGGCGGTCGCGGTACTGCCGGTGGCGGAGGCGTTACCGCTCGCCACAGGGGTGGGAACGTTCTCGGACTTGGGGGTGTCGACGTCGACGCCTTCGTCGCCGCCGCGATCCCCCTGGTCGTTTTCCGAGGAGACGGTCGAGGCCTGGTCCTGTGCCTCGGTGAGGATTTCGGGGGCGGGCCGTTCTCCGACCTCGGACCCCTCGTCCTCCACCGGCTCTTCCTGGTCCCCACGGACCTCAGTTGAGGTGCTCTCTTCATCCACGGCCGGTTCGGCGTCCGGCTCGGCAACGGGAGCGAGTTCCTCGGGCAGGCGCTCGGTGTGCGGCAGCGGGGTTTCCCGGACCGTGTCACGGACCTGCTGGACGGGTTCGGCCGCCTCGGCCTCGACCGACCGCGCGACCTCCGGGGCGTCGTCCACCACCGTGCGGACCGCCTGCTCCCCTACGGTGCTGACCGCTCCGCCGATCGAGTCGCCGAGCGTTCCGGCCCCCTCCGTGACGGCGGTGCCGCCGGGAAGGGAGGGTTCGCTGACCGATACCTCTCCGGCGTGCGCGGGAGCGGCGGAGACCAACCACATGGTGAACAGGATCCCGGTGAGCAACCCCGCGAGCAGCAGGGCCCGGCGGAGTGGTTCCGGACACACGGCGGTACTGGCGCCGCTGGCGCCGAACGTACCGTGGTATCCAGACACCGGGGTTTCCTTCCGCTGTGGGAGCGGGTCCGCCCCGGCGAAGTGCCAGGGGTCGACAAGCTCGTGGGGGTCGTGTGAATGGCACCGGAAACACGGGGCTCCAGGTGCTCGACGCGAGGTCAGAGAGGCCTTCGGGCGCCGACTGACCGCGACGTTAGCATGAATTGCCGGGCCGCTGTCCTCGATTTACAAGGAATTCCCAGCACCTCCGACCAAGCTTCCGTACTGCCAGATGTGGCAAATCGGGAAAAAACCAACGACAATTCGACTATTAGCCCTCAACCCCTCGACGGCTCTGCGGAGGTTGAACCACACATGACCGAGATCCCCCAGAGCCACCGGTCGCCCTCGAAGCCCCTGGACCAGCTCCTCGCCGAGGTGCACTCACAGATGAACCCGGGACTGTCCGCCCAAGGGCGAGTGCACTCCCTGCTTCAGGCGGTCCTGACCATCGGTGGCGATCTGGACCTGGCGACCGTGCTGCGCCGACTCACGGAGGCCGCCGCCCACCTGGCCGAGGCAAGGTACGCCGGGCTGGGCGTGATCGGAGAGGACGGGAGCTTCACCGAATTCATCCCGGTCGGGGTCTCCCGTGCGCAGGCCGAGCGGATCAGCCGCTTTCCGCACGGCAAGGGTGTGCTGGGCACGCCTTTGCACGAACGGAGCGTGCTCCGCCTGTCCGACCTGCGCGACCACCCGGATTTCGGCGGTTTTCCGGAGGGCCACCCCGGTATGTCGAGTTTTCTCGGGGTGCCGATCCAGGTGCGCGACGAGGTGTTCGGCAACCTCTACCTGACGGAGAAGGAGAACGGCGGGGAGTTCGACGAGGAGGACGAGGCCATCGTCACCGCGTTGGCCACGGCGGCCGGTGTGGCGATCGAGAACGCCCGCCTGTACGAGGAGACCCGGCTGCGCGAGCGGTGGCTGGCCGCCTCCACCGAGATCACCACCCGGCTTCTGTCAGGGGCCGACACCAACGAGGTACTCGCCTACATGGCCGCCCAGGCGCGGGAGATCGGCGGTGCGGACACGGCCGTGGTGCTCCTGCCGGACCCGCACGCCCGCGGGCACCTGTTCGCGGAGATCGCCGACGGTCCGATCGCCCAGGAGATCATGGGTACCCCCGTGGAGATCCACGACTCCGCTTGCGGCTTGGTCTACGAGTCGGGCGAGCCCACGGCCATCCCCGACCTGCGGCAGGCCCACTGCCCGATGCTCACGCACCGCGGCTACGGGCCGGGGCTCCTGGTGCCCCTGGGCACACCGGGGAACACCCGGGGCGTGCTTCTGCTCGGCAAGCTGGCCGAACGGGCCCCGTTCGACGGGAACGTCCGCCGCATGCTGCACGCCTTCTCCGTGCAGGCCGGGGTGGCCCTGGAACTGGCCGATGCCCGGCGCGACACCGAGCGGATCGTGGTCCTGGAGGAGCGGGACCGGATCGCCAAGGACCTGCACGACGTGGTGATCCAGCGGCTGTTCGCTTCGGCGATGACCCTGATGAGCACGGTCCGGCTGATCAACTCCAGCGAGGCCGAGGAGCGGGTCCAGCGCACCATCGACGAGCTGGACGGCACGATCCGGGAGATCCGGTCGACCATCTTCGACCTCCAGAACCCCCCGAGCAGACGGGACACGTCGCTGCGCGGGAGGATCCTTCGGATGGCGGAGAACACCGCGCACAGCCTGGGCTGCCACCCGGGAGTCAGCCTGGACGGTCCGATTGACGCGTCCGTTCCGGACGAGGTGGGCGAGCAGCTGCTGGCGGTCCTCGGCGAAGGCCTGACCAACGTCGCCCGGCACGCCCATGCCACGGAGGTGCACGTCTCCGTCGCGGTGGAGGAGACCGCGGTGACCGGCCGCCCGACCACTCTGACGCTCACCGTCACCGACAACGGAGTGGGCCTTCCGGTGGAGGGCCGCCGGAGCGGTCTGCGCAACCTTGACCAGCGCGCCCGAGCCCTGGGCGGCGCGTTCAGCGCCGGGAAGGGCGAGACCGGCGGCACCGTACTCGCGTGGAGAGTCCCCGTCTCGGGACCGGAACCGAAGTAGGGCTGAGGCTGGCAGCCCCGCGGACGAAACCGCGTGGCGGGACGGTCGGTGGCTGCGAAGGGGGCCGGCCGTCCACAGGCTGTGGAGGGCCTGCTGGACGCCGACCCTTCGCGCGTGCTCCCCTTGTTGTGAAGGGGGCCCGGCCCGTCCGGTTCCCTCCCCCGGTTGCACAGGAGGCTGACGGCCCGTGTCCGACTCTCCCCGAAACCCTCTCCCGAACCCGCTCCGCCGCACGGCGCCGTCCTCCGAACCAGGCAGGCCTTCCAGACGGGGCGGGTGGACGGCGCCGTTCTCCCCGCCCGCCCGGGGCGGACCCCTGGCTCAGCGCAGCGCTCGGGGCGTCCTTCCGGTCAGACAGGCCGTGGCCAACGCCAACAGCGCGATCCCCGCCCACACCCCCTGGTAGGCGCCGAGTGCAGGCGAGTCCGAATCACCCAGCACGAAGTAGCCGAGGGCCCCGGCGGACACGGCTCCACTGATGCTCCCGCCGAGCGTTTTGAGGTTGTTGAAAACCGCGGAGGCGCTGCCCGAGCGGTCCGCCGCGCTGGCTTCGACGACCAGGGTCGGCAGGGCGCCGAGCGCCAGACCGCAGCCTAGCCCCACCACGGCGAACGAGGCCAGGAACGGCCAGAGGAGGCCCCAGGAGAGCGCCAGGCCCAGGGTTCCGGCCGCCATCAGCACGAACGCGAGGAACACGGTCCTCCGGTATCCGATCCGGGTGGCCACCGGCGCGATCGTGCTGTGGCCGATGAAGCTCAGCGGCCACCTGCTCGACCAGCACGGATTCCGGACCGGGATGGTGCCCGTGGACCCGTGGGACGTGGACACCGGGAAGGTGCTCTGAACCAGGGGCCGGGTTGGGGAAGTGCCGCGATTCCTTCCGGGCGTGAACGCCCGGACTTCCTCGCCCGCTCCAGGTGAAGCCCGGCGTCCCGGCTCGGGAGGTCCGGACCGGGACGCCGTGGGTTCTCCGGTGTGAGGGCTCAGCCGCTGCCGAGGGACTCGGTCGGGTGTTGCCCGGCGGCCCGCAGAGCGGGCACGAGGCCCGCGACCGCACCGATGAGGACGGTGGCGGCCACCGCACCCGCCCCCGCCCACCAGGGCAGCGCCACCGGCCAGCCGCGCAGCAGCGCGTACCCTGCGGTGGCGAGCGAGCCCAGCAGCGCCCCGAACACACCGCCCAGCGCGGAGAGCGTCATCGCCTCCACCAGGAACTGGCCGCGGATATCGCGCCGCGTGGCGCCGAGGGCCCTACGCAACCCGATCTCGCCCCTGCGCTCCAGCACGGAGATCACCATCGTGTTCGCGACCCCCACCCCGCCCACGAGCAGGGCCACACCGCCCAACCCCAGCAGCAGCCCCTGGAAGGTCTGGTCCGCTGCCTGTTGGGCCTCCAGGGCGTCGGAGGGCCGTGAGACCTCGACCTCGTTCGGGCTCTCCGGGTTGGCGTTGCGCCCCACCTCGTCCCGGACCCGTTCCACATGTTCGGGGTCGACCCGCACGTAGACGGTGGAGGCCTCGCCCCCGGCGTCGAGCACGTCCTCGGCCACTTCCTGTCCGACCAGCGCGGCGTTGTCCAGCTCCGGTGCCAGCTCCACCTGTTCCAGCACGCCGACCACGGAGAAGTACGTGTCACCGATCAGAACCAGGGTGTCCGGGGTGATCCGGGTCACGCCCAGGCGTTCGGCCGCCGACGGGCCGAGCACGGCCGCGGGGTGGTCGGTGGTGGCGGCGTTCAGCCACGATCCCTCGCGCACGTCGGTGCGGACAGTCTCCAACAGGTCCGGGGCCACCCCGTAGACGCCGATCCCGCCCGACTCACCGCTCGGTACGAGGTCACTGCGGTAGACGTTCGCCCCGTCCACCTGCTCCACCTGCGAGATGCCTGCCACCTCGGGCATCCGGTCGATCCGCCCCAGCGCCTCTCCAGGGAGCGTGGCTGCCTCCCCGAACAGGTCGCTTCCGGGTTCGACGGTCACCAGATTGGTCCCGAGCCGCGCGATCCGCTGGTCAAGTTCGGCCTGACCGGAGGAGGACACACCCACCACCGCGACCATTGCCGCGATACCGATGGCGATGCCCAGGGCGGAGAGCACCACACGGGCCGGCCGTGCGCGCAGCCCGCTCGCTCCGGTTCGCAGTCGGTCGACCGGGGAGAGCCGGGCGGGGCACGGCTCCGCCCGCCGTCGCCGCCAACGTCGGAGTACGTCCGTCATCGCCCCGCCTCCGTCCGTGCGCGAGCGCCGCCGGAGGGGGCACCGCCGGATTCCACAGGGGTGTCGGCGGGGCCCTCAGCCACCTCCGTCACGTCGCCGGAGTCCGAAACGACGCGGCCGTCGCGCATTTCCACCCGTCTGGGCAGGGCGGCGGCCAGCTCACGGTCGTGCGTGATCACCACGACCGTGACACCGTCCCGGTGCAGTTCGTCGAGCACCCGCAGCACGGCGGCACCGGAAGCGGTGTCCAGCGCCCCGGTGGGTTCGTCGGCGAGCAGCAACGGGGGCGCCCCCACGACGGCCCGGGCGATCGCTACCCGCTGTTTCTGACCTCCGGAGAGCTCGTGCGGCCGGTGGTAGGCCCGGTCAGCCAACCCCACTCGTTCCAAAGCCCGTAACGCCCTGCGCACCCTCGTCTTGGCCGGGACCCCGGAGTACAGGAGGCCGTCGGCGACGTTGTCCACGGCGTACACGTTGGGCGCGAGGTGGAACTGCTGGAAGACGAAGCCGATCGAACGCGCCCGGAGCGCGGAGAGCTGGTCGTCGGTCAGCCCACCCACGTCGTGACCGAACACGCGCACCGTTCCCGAGGTCGGCGCGTCCAGGGTGCCAAGCAGGTTGAGGAGCGTGGACTTGCCCGACCCGGAAGGGCCGACGATCCCGAGCATCTCCCCCCGGTCGATCCGCAGGTCCACGCCGTCCAGGGCCCGCACACCGCCCGGGTAGTGGCGGTCCGCCCCGATGAACTCCACGGCGGTCATTCGGGGACCACCACCTCGGTGCCCGTTTCGATCCCGTCGCCGGTGACCTCCACGAGGCCGTCGGAGAACCATCCGGTCTCCACCGGGACATCGGCGACGGCACCATCGCCGTCCACTACCGAAAGCCCGTAACCCCCTCCGGAGAGCGCGATCAAGGCGCCCACAGGGGCGGCGAGCACGTCCTCGCGCTCCTCGCCCTGCGCGAGGACGGTGACGGGGGCCTGGTCGAGGAAGTCCTCGACCTCCTCTTCCAGGGAGACCACCACCTCCACCGTGGACTTGTCGTCTCCCTCGTCCTCTTCGACCCGGGCGACGGTGCCCACGGACTCCACCTCGCCCGCGACCGTTCCACCGCCGGGGATCTCCACGTCGACCTCGTCGCCCTCGGCTACCAGGTCGCGGTCGCCCACGTCGAGGCCGATCCGGACGACCTGTCGGGTGGAGGCCGTGCCGAGCAACGGCGTCGCCGGGGCCACGTTCTCCCCGACCTCCGCCTCGCGCTCGGTAACCCGGACGGACCCGGAGGCGTACCAGATCTCGTCGGGTTCGACCGTGCCGGTGACCTCCATGCCCTCGGTGTCGTCCTGCCATCGCCGGACGGCCTCAGCGGTGAGCTGCGTGTACTCGTCGTCGACGGTGAAGCCCCCGTATCCCAGCTCCGCGAGCGCCTGCTCGAACTGGCGTACGTCGACCCCCTTCGCGCCGGGCTCCAAGGGTCGATAGGCGGGTCTGTCACCTCGCAGCAGGATCACGGGACTGGCGTCGATCTCCCAAGCACGCTCCCCTGCCGAGAGTTCCGCTCCTACCTCGGGGAGCCAGGTGAGCACCCCTTCGGAGCGGGCGAAGAACGAATCCCCTCCCGCATACTCGAGAGCGCCGTCCAACTCTTCCTCCCGGCGCAGGGTCGTGCGCTCCACGGAGGCCGTGGCCCCGGGCGCGGCGGCTTCCTCCTCCGAGGCACCCCGGGGCCATACCCACACCGTCACGGCCGCGCCCGCGCTCAGCACGGCCAAGACAAGGAACGCCGCGAACGGCCAGAGGTACCGGCGGCCGGCGCGTCGCGGCCGCTCCTCATGAGTCTCGGCACTCTCGTCCTCCGGTAGGTGTTCTGACTCCAAGCTCACGAGTCGCCCTCGGCACCGGCCTCAGCGCCGCTCTCGCCGTTGCTCTCAGAGTCGCCCCCGTCCCGCTCTTCGGAGCAGGTGGTGATCGCGGCCATGTCCTCGTCGTCATCGGGCTCGACTGGCAGCGCCAGGCCCGCACCGGGTTCCGGGTCGTCGATGTCCATGCCGTGTTCCCGCAGACACTCGGCCATCGCCAGGTCGTCCTCGAACACCTCCTCCTCGGAGGGGGCGTTCTCGTCCACGGGGATCAGCTCTTCACACTCCTCCATGGCGGCCACCATGTCCTCGTCCTCGGCATCCATCCCGGGAATGGCGATCCCGCCTTCCTCACCACCGGCGCCGGGGTCGGGCATATCGATCCCGGCCTCTCGCATGCACTCGGTGAACTCCACCGCCGCCTCTTCCTGCGTCTTCTCCTCCGCCGCACCCGGGTCCGCTTCGCCGCCGTCGCCACCGAGGACCCCGCATCCGGTGAGCAGTAGTCCGGCAGAAACCGCGGCCGCGGCCGT
Source organism: Nocardiopsis nanhaiensis (assembly GCF_054778635.1). Classification (NCBI taxonomy): domain Bacteria; kingdom Bacillati; phylum Actinomycetota; class Actinomycetes; order Streptosporangiales; family Nocardiopsidaceae; genus Nocardiopsis; species Nocardiopsis nanhaiensis. The sequence goes on along the minus strand of NZ_BAAGZJ010000054.1, from coordinate 10,463 downwards.
GAGGGTCAGTGCGCGCATGTCGTTCACTCCTGTCCGCGGTGCCGGATCCACCGGCTCCGCTCATGTGGTCACGACACACGCAAGCGGATCTCCGGTTAGCCGCGGGTTAGGGCGAGTTCCGCGGACGTGCCGTTGGCCCGCCGTCCGGGGTTAACCTCGGCCTAACCCGGAGTGCGATAGGGCTGATCAGCCGGGCTTCGACCGGGAGAGAGCAGGAGGCGCATGCGGATCCTCGTGGTGGAGGACGAACTGGACCTGGCGGAGACGATCGCCGAAGGGCTTCGAGGAGAGGAAATGGCCGTGGACGTGTGCCACGACGGCGACACCGGTCTGGAGATGGCCACCGTGCACGACTACGACGTGGTCGTCCTGGACCGTGACCTTCCGGTGCTGCACGGGGACCGAGTGTGCCTGCTCCTGGCCGAGAAACCGGATGTCCACGCCCGGGTGCTGATGCTCACCGCGGCCGGCGGTCTGGAGGACCGGGTGGACGGGCTCGACATGGGTGCCGACGACTACCTCGCCAAACCCTTCGCCTACCTGGAGCTGGTCGCCCGTGTCCGGGCACTGGGGCGCAGGGCCCGGCCGGCGGCCCCTCCCCGCCTCAGCCGGGCGGGCTTGGTCGTGGACACCGCGAGGCGGACCGCTTTCCGCGACGGCCGTGAGCTTTCGCTCTCCCCCAAGGAGCTGGGGGTACTGGAGGAACTGCTGCGCACCGACGGCGCCCCGGTGACCGCCACCCAGCTGATCGAGAAGGTGTGGGACGCGCACTTGGACCCGTTCAGCGGGGTGTTGAAAGTGGTGGTGCACGGGCTGCGCCGCAAACTCGGCGACCCGCCGGTGATCGAGACCGTCCCCGGACACGGATACCGGATCTGACATGGACACCGAACCTGGGCGAAAACGACCGGGCGCTGGCCCCGGGTTCACCCTGCGAACCAAACTCGCCTTCGTGTACACCGGGGTGTTCGTCTTCGGCGGGGTGCTGTTGCTCGCGGCGAACTACGCCATGGTCTCCGCCAGCCTGGAGGACCGGGGGTTCGCGCTTGCCACGACCATCGAGGGGGCCGCGGAGGACGGACTCGTGCCGTCGCCGCCGTCCGAGGGGGGTCCCACTGGCCTCTCAGATCCCGTGCACCCGCCCGGCTCTGGAGGCCTGACAGGTCCGGCCGAACCCGCAGCGCTCCTGGTGGACGACTACCAGGAGGGGGTGCTCTCGGACCTGCTCGTGAACTCGGCCCTCGTCCTGGTGGGGATCACCCTCCTCGCCGCGGTCGCGGGATGGCTGATCGCGGGCAGGCCGATGCGGCGCCTGCACCGCGTGACCGAGGCCGCGCGCACCTTGTCCGAGCGCGATCTGCACAGCAGGCTTGGGCTGTCCGGTCCCGACGACGAGTTCCGGGAGCTGGGCGACACCTTCGACTCGATGCTGTCCCGCCTGGAGCGGGCCTTCGACGCACAGCGGCGGTTCGTCGCCAACGCCTCGCACGAACTGCGCACGCCCCTGTCGGTGCAGCGCGCCGCCCTGGAGGTACCGCTCGCCCAGGACCGTGTACCCGAGGACCTCCGGCCCGCGTTCCGGCGGGCGCTGGACTCGGTGGGGCGCAGCGAGTCCCTGATCAGCGGGTTGCTGCTGTTGGCCCGTTCTGACCGGGGGCTCACCGGCACCGAGGAGGTCGACCTCGCCGTGGTGGCACGGGACGTGGTGACCCGCCACGAGGCCGAGGCCGAGAAGACTGGTGTGGAACTGCGGGTCGTGACCGAGCCCGCCGACGTGTCCGGCGATCCGGTCCTGCTGGAGCACCTGGTGCGCAACCTGGTGGAGAATGCCATTCGCTACAACGCCCCCGACGGTTGGGTGGAGGTGCGGGTGCGCACGGCAGCGGGGCGCACCGTGTTGAATGTGACCAACACCGGCGCGGAGGTCGAGGCCCCTGACGCGCTGTTCGAGCCCTTCCACCGGGGCGACGAGGCCCGGTTGCACAGCACTCAGCCCGGCAGCGGGTTGGGCCTGTCCATCGTCCGCTCGATCGCGACCGCGCACGGGGCGACGGTGAACGCCCGCGCCTGCGCCCGCGGTGGTCTGGTGGTGACCGTCGGTTTCACCGAGGAGTGACACGAGGGACGCAACGCGCCGGTGACGAAACTACGCAACGAAAGACAATCGCTGCGGGAGGGGTGCTCCAGGGCGCCAAGGGTGAAACGTTTGCCACCCAGGAGCGATCGACCGCCGCGTTGTCCACAACCCTGTGGAAGCCGGTGGCACGCCCCCGCCTAACGTCGATACCGGGGGAGCCTCCTACCCCGCCCGCCCCGTGCTGCCCGCGTTCCAGCCAGCCCGCGGTCACCGGTCAGGGACGGGGCTCGGACTCGGGGATCTCGGACTCGGGGATCTCGGTATCGGGGTTCGGGGCGTCGTCGGACGGGACGGTGAGCAATCGGATGCCGTACGCCGCCACCAGCGCGCACACCACAGCGACCAACCCGCCCAGCCAGCCAGCCGCGTAGGTCTCCCCCATGAACACCACACCCACGATCGCCGCCGCGCCCGGGTTGGCCAGGGTGGTGATGCCCAGCGGCGCCCCCAGGTCCATTCCCTGGTAGGCGGCCTGGGCCAGGAACACCCCGGCCAAGGCGATCACCGGGGTGGCGATGGTCGCCGGGTGCGAGAGCGCCACCAGAACGCCCTCGCCGAACGACCACACGGTCGTCTTCACCGTCGCCGAGGAGACCCCGAAGGCCACGCCGGCGGCGCCCGCCAGCAGGTAACTCCGCCAGGCCTTCGTCCGGGTCCGGCCCGCGCCCCAGCCGATCGCGGTGAGCAGGCCGACGGTCCCCACACCCACGAGTACCGAGTCTTCGGGGGACAGTACTCCGCCGGCGTTTCCGGTGACCGTGACCGCGAGCAGCACCCCGAGCGCCACCATCGTGTAGGCGGCGCCGTGCCACTCGGCCCGGCTCACCCTGCGGTTGCCGAGCTTTGCCGACCAAGGGATACCGAAGATGAGCACTAGAACGCCCAAGGGCTGTACGACGGTCAGCGGCGCGTAGCTGACCGCAGCCACCTGGAAGCCGGCGCGACCCCCGTTGAACACCAGGGACACCCACCAGAGCGGGTGCCGGAGCAGCGCGCCCACCTGGCGCCGTCCGGTCAGCGGTTCGGGTACACGAACGGCGAGCCTGCGCTGGGCCACGGCGGCGGCCGTGTAGGCGGCACAGGACAGGACGCCGAAGGCGATCCCGAGCCACATTCCGTACGACATAAGGGTCATGGGCACCATCCTCCCGGGGCCGCACCGGAAGGTCCAACGGGGAAGGTGCCGTGCCCGGGCCCTTAGGCGGTAACGGGCCGACACCTCTACGCGGAGGTGTCCCCGAGCAGTGGTGCCCCTAGGCGGATACGGCCCGGGGCCCGGCGCCCCTGGACTCCTTGGCGAAATACCGGTTGGTGGCAGGCAGGAAGACCATCACCGTCGCAACCACGACAGCCACGGCGTAGACGAGCGTGTGCGCGATCCGGACGAAGAGCGCGATCCCGTGGCCCTCATAGCCCAGTCCGACGAACACCCCCAGCCCGGAGAGCACCCCGGTCCCCATGGAGACCAGCACTCCCGCCAGCCCCACACCGGTCATGAGCACCACGAGGGTGACCCGCGCCCAGCGGTACCCCTGGGCGAACCACGCGACCAGCAGCGCGGAGAAGGTGTAGAGCAAAGCACGCGTGACCAGCGCGAGCCAGGGTACGGCCCCGCCGTCGGCCAGGCCGGGCGCGACGGCCAGGGACGTCTCGGTGATCCCCGCCGCGATCGCCACCGCCCACAGGACCGTGGCCCAACGCACCGGATTCGGAAGGGTTCTCTGCATGGAACCCAGCCTTCCGTGCCTCGGGCGCCGTTTCCATGGTGGTGATACCACCACCTTCCGTGGTGCGTACTCCCCTCGAGCCCCACCAGTACCGGCCTTCGGGCTCCGCTGCCCCTTCCTCTCCCCTTCACGCCGTTCCCTCACCCGCTCCGTCGTCACGCCGTCCCTTCAGCCCGCCCCTTCCCGGGTTCCGGCGGGGACCGCACCCCGGTAGAGAGCCGACACCACCCCCTCGATGTCGGGCTCGCGCAGGGTCAGGTCCGCCACCTCGTGCTCCCTGGCGACCTCGGCGATCACCCGGGCCGGGTTGTCCACCAGTTCCAGCCACTGGCGCGGCCCTTCCACCCGCACCGTTCGCGCGCCCTCCACTTGGATCGCGGCGGCCGGGGCCGCCAGGTCGACCACCAGCACACGCGGGGTCGGGACGGTGGCGCGCAGTTCGGGCAAGTCGCCGTCGAAGGCCAAGCGCCCCCTGTCGATCACCATCACCCGGTCGCACAAACGCTCCACGTCACCCAGGTCGTGGGTGGTGATGAGGATGGTGGTGCTGCGCTCACGGTTGATCTTCAGCAGGAACTCGCGGATGGCCGACTTGCTTACCACGTCCAGGCCGATGGTCGGCTCGTCGAGCACCAGCAGGCGCGGGGCGTGCAGCAGGGCGGCGGTCAGGTCACCGCGCATCCGCTGGCCCAGGCTGAGCTGGCGGACCGGGGTGTCCAGGAACGGTTCGAGTTCCAGGAGGCCGGTGAGTTCGGCCAAGCGCTCGGCGTGGGCACCGGCGGGCACCCGGTACAGGTACCGGGTCAGGGTGAGGCTGTCGCGCAGCGGCAGGTCCCACCAAAGGGTGGTGCGCTGGCCGAACACGACCCCGATCTCCCTGGCCAGGCGGGTGCGCTGCCGGGACGGCTCCATTCCGACGACCCGAACGCTGCCTTCGGAGGGAGTGAGGATGCCGGTGAGCATCTTCATCGTGCTGGACTTCCCAGCTCCGTTGGGCCCCAGGTAGCCGACGATCTCTCCGGGGCGAACGGTGAAGGTGATGTCTTGGACGGCGTTGACAGTGCGCTTGGTCCGGTGGAGGAAGGGGCCTTCGGACAGGGCGAAGTCACGGCCGAGCCCGACCGCTTCGATGATCGGTTCCGCGTCCGGCCCCAGGGGCGGACCGGCGGTGTTGTCTTTGGAGGGCATCGGTCAGCTCCCGGTGGATCGGTAGTGGCGCAGCCCGAGCCGCCACACGAGGGCGGCCCCGGCACAGGAGAGGACGGCGACGACCGGACCCGCGTAGCGCAGGAACTCCGGCATACCGAGGGGGTCGGTTCGGTCGAGCACGAACAGGGCGGGCTGCCAGCTGACGAAGGCCAACGGCACCACGTAGGTCACCGAACGGACCAGGCTCTTGCCGTAGATGGCGAGGGGGTACTCGGTGAGCGCCTGCCCGCCGTAGGTGAAGGAGTTCGCGGCCTCGCGGGCGTCGGTGACGAAGAACTGCAGGCAGGCGCCGATCAACCACACCGCGCAGCAGATGGTGATCCCCGACACCACCAGGACGGGGACCATCAGCGTCCGCTCGAGGTTCCAGTCGACATCGCACATGAACAGCGCAATCACCAGCACCACCAGGGCGGGGACGAGCTTGCCGAAGCGGCGCGGAGAGAACTGGTCGGTGGCCAGCTGGATCAGGGGCGAGACCGGCCGGACGAGCATCGTGTCGAAGCTGCCGGTGCGGATGTGGTCGCCCAACCGCTCCACCGACCCCATGAGGAATTCGGCGCCGCCGAAGGCCGTAGCCGCCAGCGCGTACACGAGCAGGCCGTCGTAGACCGTGAACCCGACCAGAGTCCCGGCGTGCCCGAAGACCACGATGACGGCGCCCATCTCCGCCAGCGTGCTGAGAGCCAGCCCGATGGTGAACAGGGAGAGCGCCATGGGGTACCGGGTGACGGCGCGGCACCAGGTCCAGGCGAGCAGAACGTACGTGTGCAGGGCCCGCCGTGCCGAACTGAGGCGGTTCACTGAACTTGTGGGGCGCGGTGTCGATCCGGGCCGGTCCGGGGAGAACGTGTCAGCCACCCTGGACCACCACCTTTCGCGCGGCCAGGCGGGTGAGGTAGGCGCACAGGGCCAGCAGCACCGCCGCCCAGCCCGCCTGCAGCAGCAGACCGCCCAGCGCACTCCCGCCGGGCAGCGTGTCCTTGCCGAGCAGGATCTCCGCGGGGATCTGCACCATCGACGCCCACGGCAGGAGCCGGAGCACGTCGCCGATGGCTGTGGGGAAGAGCGTGAGCGGCAGGAGCATCCCGGCGAAGACCGGCCCGGTCGGGCCCATGACCGCCCACACACCCCGGGTGTCCACCAACCAGAACCCCACCACCGAGTACAGGTAGCGCAGGGCGAAGCCGACGACCGTGGCCAGGGCGAACGAGAGCAGCGTGAGCGCCCAGCGCAGGGCGTCGCCGGGGAGAGCCAGGGAGAACAGGACCGCACCGATCGCGAAGGTGGGCACACTGCGGAAGACGGTGTCGAAGGTGACGCGGCCGAGGTCCTGGGCGAACCACCAGCCGAGGAGGGGCATCGGTCGGAGCAGGTCCGTGCCCACGGCCCCGGTGCGAATGCGTTCACTGAGGTCGAGCGCGGGGCCCATGATGGCGAGCGGCGCCATCAGCGCCTGGGCGACGTACACCTGTGTGACGGCGTCCGAGGCGTCGTAGCCGTTGATCTCCGGGCGGGCCGCGAAGAGCGCGAGCAGCACCATGGCGTTGACGGCGCCGAAGACCGAGTTGGTGAAGATTCCGGCGGCGGTCGCCGCACGGTAGGTCGAGTAGCGGCGCAGCCCACGGGCGTACACCGCGAAGTAGACACGCACGAGCGTGACTCCCCTGGCAGGTCGAGAACGTGCAGAAGAATCCGGTCTCGACCGCGGGAGTCCCGGGGAGGGGCGTGGATGGGCCCGGAAAGGACTTCGGGGAGACACGGGTTCGGCACGTCCCTGGGCCGACTGGCCAGGTCCGGGTCGCCGCGAAGGTGCGAATCTAGCACAGCGCGGAACCGGCCACCACGGCTTCGCCGACGTTGGCCGGAGACGGCCAATGGCTGCGAGCGGTGGCGGGCAGCACGAGGCTGGTGCGGGTGGGATCCCCCCGATTTCAAGTCTGACCGGCGACGCCGTCTCACACCATGGGCATTTGTCGACCTGTGGATAACTCGACGAGGTCCGACTGAACCGGACACAAGGCGAGGAGCGGGCTCCTCCGGTTCCTTGGTCAGCCGCGTCCGGCGAAGGGCATCTCCCGAGCCATCACGGTGATCATCGGGACGTTCACGTCCGGGGGGAGGGACACGATGTGCGCGATCGTGTCGGCGACGTGGGTGGCGTCGATGGTGGGTTCCGGGCGCACCGAGCCGTCGGGCTGGCGCGCCTTTGCGCCGATCCCTGCGGTCATCGCGGTGGCGGCGTTGCCCACGTCGATCTGTGTGCAGGAGATCCCGTGCCCGCGCAGGTCCAGGTTCATGGATGCGGTGAGGCCGCTGACCGCGTGCTTGCTCACCGTGTACGCCACGCTCGTCGGCCGCGGGGTGTGCGCGGAGATGGAGCCGTTGTTGATGACCCGCCCTCCACGCGGCTCCTGAGCCTTCATCATCGCGGCGGCCTCCCTGGCGCAGTTCAGCGAGCCGGTGACGTTGGTGTCCAGGACCTCACGCCAGGCCTCGTCCTCGATTTCATCCACGGAAGCTGCGGAGCCGAAGACCCCGGCGTTGTTGAAGAGGACGTCCACCCGACCGAAGCGCTCGCGGACCACCCGGAACAGCTCCCGAACGGACTCCGACGAGGTCACGTCCGCCTCGACCACCACCGCCCCGGGGCTGCCGTCCGCGGTCTCCTCCAGGGTTTCCCGGCGGCGTCCAGCCAGCACCACCGAATGCCCGTCCTCCAGCAACCGTTGCGCGGTCACCCGTCCGATCCCGGCGCCAGCTCCGGTGATCACGATGACCTTGTGGTCGTTCGCGGTGTGCCTGGCAGTGTCCACGGTCGGCTCCCTCACTCGCTCTGGGATGTGGAGCCTACCGACTGAAGCCGCCGCTGCCCTTCGTGGGCTGGTTCCTAGGTATTCATGGGCTGGTTCCTGAGTACACGCCGACTCCTGGATCGGAGATCACACCGTCCCTGGCCCGGGAAGCAAGGGGCGCAGGTCCGGGAAACCAGGGACGCTGGGTGATTCTGCTTCGCTTCGATGGGTCGTGGTGCTGGGTGTTCGGTGCTGGGTATTCGGTGCTCTTAGCGGCGGGGAGTGCGGGGTGTGCCCGTGGGGGTGTTGGTCTTGTGCGGGTGGTTTCCCCGTTTCCTGCCGCCCGATGGTGGCCGTCTCCGCTACGCGCCTCAAGGTCGTCGCCATCGAGCGCTTCGCGCGTCAGTGGCGCTCCACCTTGACCCGCTTCGCTGCGACGGCGGGTTGGCGGCTATCACGAAACGGGGGGCGTGTGGTCGGGGTAGCGTTGGGCCCTTCGGGGCCCGAAGGGCCCAACGGCATAAGCACGGCCTGACGGCCGTCAGCTGCCACTCCGCCGGAGCGGTGACGCCTGGCGGTGTCGCGGCCGGTCATGCTCTGCTGCGAACCCCTCGGCCTTCGGCCGGGGGCCGATGCTTGCCCCTGCGCCGGTGCGTTGACGGTTGCGGGTGTCGCGGCCGGTCCATGTGCGCGGCGAAAAGCACCACCGCAAACACAGAAACCTGGAATTCCAGGTGGGCATAAATACCGAACCAGGTGGCCTGAATTGGAAGACCCAAAGAAAGCCAGGGGGTGCCCCTGGCGAAAGTCATGAATTCAGTTCGAACCAGTGGCAGGCTTCCATTCTCCGACCTTTTCGCTTACAATGAAAGAATGGCGATCTCTCCTGAAGCACCCACCACCACCGGGCACACCCCGGTGGATACCGCGGTGGCCGCTGCCCGGGACGAGACCACCGCCTTCTTCGACCGCGACGTGCCCCTGGGGGCGGCGGGTGAGGTGCTGGACCAGGCCACCCGGGTGTGGGAACACCTCGACCAGATCAAAATCAGTATGGCCGCCCGGCTGGCCCAGCTCGAGGCCACCGGGCAGCTGTTGGAACAGGGCGGGCAGAAGAGCCTGCAGGCGTGGCTGCGCCACGCCTTCGGCATTCCCGCCGCCCAGGCCAACGACCTGGCCCTGATCGGGCGGGCCCAATTCCGTCAGGACATGGTCCCTACTCTGGAGGCGTTGCACTCCGGGGTGCTGTCGGTGGGTGAGGCCGCCGCCGTCATCAAGGGCGCCGACGCCGGGGTGGAGAAAAGGCAGAAGGGCGACCACCCCGATGCGGAGCTGTTCCGCGCAAAAATGGAATGCGGCATCCTGGACTTCAAAGAGTCGCGCCCCAACATGTCGGTGGGCCAGATCACCCGCTTGGCCCACCAGCTGTGCCTGAGCCTGAACCCGGGCAAGGTGGAGGCCGACCACGCGGCCGCCCACGCCGCCCGGGGCGCCCAGCTGGTCACCACCTTCGACCAAACGTTCCTCTTCCAGGTGTGGGGCTCGCCCGCCGATGCCCTGAAGGTTCAGGTGGCCTTGGACAACTACCAGGTGCCCTTCCACCCCCAGGACGGGCTGTCCAAGTACGAGCGCACCTACGACGCCCTCATGGCCGCGTTGGGGTTCGCCCAGTCCCACCAGGGGTGCCAGACCCCGAGCACGGCGACGGCGTTGATCAACATCACCGTGCCCGCCACGTCCCTGGCCGGGGACGAGGAAGCCGAAGACTCCGGGCCCGCGACGACGGAGACCGGGCAGGTCGTGCCGATCTCGGTGGTGCGTGAGTTGATCGGTCAGAGTTGGGTGCGCCGCCTGGTCATCGAGCAGAAGAGCGGGCAGGTGTTGGATGTGGGCCGCTCGTGCCGGTTGGCCCCGCCCAGGATCCGGGCGGCGGCCTTCCACGGGCACACGTCCTGCGCGTGGCAGTACGGGTGCGATGTGCCGCTGCCCTGGACGCAGGCCGATCACATCGTGGAGTTCTGGCAGGGCGGCACCACCAGCGCCGCTAACATCCAACCCCTGTGCGCGACCCACAACCGGATCAAGCACCGGTGGGCGGTGCGCACCGACCGCCGGATGTGGTCGGGCCGCAACCGAGGCCGCACCCGGGGTGGGGCCACGGACCCGGATGGCGATGGGGACCCACCCCCAACCCCGTAACCGGCCACCCCCAACACAGCTCCCGCCCGCTTGCGCCGGGTCCCTACCCCCGCGTGGCCAGAACCCGACCCGGCCCCTGGCCCCGCCTTGCCCTCGGGGTGCCGGTCCCGAGTCGCCCACACCCGGGGGTGGGTGTGGGCCCTGGTCCTGGAGTCACTCTCACCCCTGTTTTTGCCTCCAACAGGGGGGCTCACCCACACCCAGACACCGGCCGACCCCCCCAGACACCACCCCCCACACCGGCCGGGGTTCGCCGCACACCATGACCAGCCGCGACACCCGCAACCGTCAACGCACCGGCGCAGGGGCAAGCATCGGCCCCCGGCCGAAGGCCGAGGGGTTCGCAGCAGAGCATGACCGGCCGCGACACCGCCAGGCGTCACCGCTCCGGCGGAG
>NZ_BAAGZJ010000053.1:0-54690 GCF_054778635.1 Nocardiopsis nanhaiensis | reverse complement strand
TAGCCGGGCCGTCTTCGCCCTGGAGGCCGAGGAAGGTGGGCAGGGGCACCATGATGTTGATCATCGCCACCGCAGCACGCTTGCGACCCGTGCGCCCCTTCCCCTGGCCGTCCCCGCCCCGGGCACCCTCAGCGCCCTCGCTGGAGTCGGTGGGGCCGGTGGGGTTGGTCGCGGACCGGACCAGGTTCATGAACGCGTCATACATCCGCTCCGAGGACGACACGTGCAGCCTCTCGGGGTCATACTCCGACTCGTGGGCCTTGAGCACACACCTAAGCTCCTCGGCGTGCTCACCCGGACCCCAGAGCTCGAACAGGTGAGTGCCATCAAAGGTGCGCACCACACGCGCACCACGGGCGTCGAAGGCGGCCTGGTACTGCTCCTCCACCACCGCCGGGTTGTACTGGGCCAGCAGCTCCCGGCCCAGCCGGGCGATGTCGGAGGTCGACATCGACGGCTCCCTGGCCTTGGAAGCCAGAATCCCGGCCTCCACCATCCGCCGGAAGAGGCCAGCATCCGGGTAGCGGCCAGTGTTGCGCACCCCCACCGCCTTATCAGCGGCCTTGCACACCGCCACCGCCTCACCAATCGACAACAACCCAGAGTCCAGGCCCTGGCGGGTGGCGGGCAACTCCTGAGCGAACAACCGCCGCGCCAGCTCGGCGCGCCCGTTGGCCTCAACAGGGGCCATACCCACCGAGTGGATCAGCCAGTTCTGCACCGACCTCTGCCCACCCGCCTCCAACAGAGTCCCGGCCGCCTCCAACTGCGCCAGCCGCAGCAGCATCGAAAGCTGGGCCCGATCGAAATCCTCGAACACCTGAGAAATCACATCCAGGACCTGGCCAGCTGCTCCGGTCGGGGGCACCTCCGCCATCTCCGAAGCGATCTTTCCCCGGGCAGCACCCATGGCGGCCACGGCGGGCGTATTGCCCGCCGCATTCCCGCACTGCCCGAAAGAAGAAGTCATACCACTAAGGATACCAAGAAAGACCCAAAAAGGACCTAACCCGGAGGTGATAACACCCTTACCAGGCCACCCCGACCCGCCTTTCCCATTCCCCGGAAAAAAGCCTTCCAGGAAAGTTGGCAAACCTCCCCTGGCCACATTCCTGGGCAAAGCGGGCATATGCGCACCCGAATGGGAATGATCTTGCTCCTGTCGCCATTCTCGACGGCCGAGGGTGGAGACAGGAGCAAGATCATCGGGGTTTTCGCCGCGCACAGTGACCAGCCGCGACACCCGCAAGCGGTGGGCTCCGGCGCAGTGGCCCACCCGGCCGAAGATCGCGCTGTTCGGCCCCCGCAGCCCACCATGACCGGCCGCGACACCCGACCCGTCGACGCTCCGGCGCAGGGTCAGGCATCGGCCGCCAGGCCGACAGAATCCGTCTTTCGGGCGGAGCCCGAATTCGCCACAGGCCTCGACCACGCGTCCCCCTTTCCCGATAGCCGCCAACCCGCCGTCGTAGCGGAGCGGGTCAAGGTGGAGCGCCGTTGACGCGCGAAGCGCCCGACGGCGACGACCTTGACGCGCGCAGCGGAGACGGCCACAATCGGGCGGCGGGAAAGGAGGGAACCCTACGCCAACAGAGAAAGCCCAGCCACAGAAATTGACCGGCTAGCCGAGAAGGGCCCAGCCAAGAAGACACCCCGCGCCCGACACCATTGTTTGAGGCTTAAGGGCCCTCGGCGTCGCCTCGGGACCGGCAGGAAGAGCACGCCTCCCGGTCCCGTCGTTCTCCCGGTCCCGTCGCGTCCGTGTTTCCGTCGCGTCCGTGTTTCAGTCGCGTCCGGGGGACGTGCTGAGGCGGGTGTCGATCCGCAGGACCTGCGGGTCGTGGTCACTCACCTGGTCGTGGAACTCGGAGTTGATCCGCACGACCTCGTAGTCGACCCGCCCGGCCAGGGCGCTGTTGACCAGGATGTGGTCGAGCGCCTGGGAGTTGCCGTCGAAGACGTAGTTGTAGCCCTCGGCCGGGTCCAGGAGGTCCACCATGGGGTTGGTGAGCGCACCGTCCCCGGTGAGGATGTCCAGGGTCGTGGAGAACTGGAAGTCGTTCAGGTCTCCCATGACCACGAGGTCGGCGTCGGGATCGGTCTCCAGGAGGTCGTCGGAGAACGCGCGGACCAGCTCGGCCTGCGCGTGGCGCTGGGTTTCGGTCACCCGCTCCGGCGGCTGGTTGACGCCGTGCAGGGCCTCGTCTCCGCCCTTGGCGTTGAAGTGGTTGGTGACCACGTACAGGTCGCGGTTGAGCGCCCGGAAGTGGCCGACCAGCGGCTTTCGGCTCTCGTCCCACGCCTCGTCCTCGGGCTGGATCCGCCCCGGGGAGACGGACAGCTCGGCGCCGCGCTCGCCTTCCGTGACCTCGACGGCGGTGGTGGCGTCGCCGCCCTCCACGTCCACGAACTGGGTGCGGTCGGGATTGAAGAGGAACGCGTTGCGGATGTTGCCGCCGGGGACGCCGCCGTCCTGGCCGTCCTCGGGGCTGATCTGGCGCCACTCGTAGTCGGGGCCGCCCGCGTCGGCGATGGCCTCGACGAGGCGGTCCAGGGTCACGTCGGCGTCGACCGCGCCGTCGTCGGTCTCGCTGCTGTTGTCCTGAATCTCCTCCAAGCCGACGATGTCGGGCGAGCCGAGGTAGGACACGAAGCCCTCGGCGAGGGCGTCGAAGTCGGCCTGGTCGTCCTCGCCTCCGAGGTTCTCGACGTTGTAGGTGGCGACGCCCACCTCGTGCCGCGCCGTCTCCTGGGCCGGAACGCGCTCCAGGTCCCCGGGCTCGTGCTCGCCGAGTGTGGTGGCCTGGACGACGTATCCGCCGAACTGGCTGTAGTAGACCGGGCCCTCGGTCACGCCGGCGACGGTGTCGCCGACGTTCGCCTCGGGGAAGGGGCGGACCTCGCGGTCCAGGAGCGACTCGATCTTCACCCGGCCGCTGTTGGGGTCGTCGTAGGCGTTGTAGTGGGTACCGCCGTTGGCCGTGGGGTTCTCGTCCGGACGGGTGGTCACCCACAGGGCCTCGAAACCGTCGGTGGGACCGACGACGGGGGCGTCCTCCACCCGGACGAGCATGTGCTCGTGGGCCGCCCAGAAGTCGAGGGCGTACTGCTCCGGCTGGAGATCCAGCTCGGTGATGTCGCCGCCGTGGTCGGGGGCGTAGGCCTCCGGAATGGTGTCTTCCTCCAGCACTACCGCCTCGGGCAGGTCGTTGCCGCTGCTGAGGGTGGTCCACTCGGCCTGGTCGAGCTGGGTGATGGTCTGCGTTCCCTCGTCGGGCCGGTATTCGCTGACCCGGCCGGCGGCCAGGATCTCGTCGCCCACCTCGACGTCGGGGGTGGTGGAACCGGTGAAGACGAAGAGCGCCTCGCTGGTACGAGGGTCGTCATCACCCTCGGAGTCCTGGAACCAGAACCCCTGAGCGCTCCCGAAGGCGTTGACAGCCGTGACCACGCCGGGCAGGCCGGTGACCTCCTCACCCACGTGCGGTGAGGTCCGGGCGGTCCCCTGGATGTCGTGGATCCGCAGTTCGCCGGGCTCGACCGAGCCCTGGCCGACACCGGGTTCCGCGGCCTGCTCACCGGCGCCGTCGGCGGGGGCGTGGTCCCCGGCCAGGGTGGGCACCGGCGCCACGAGGCTCGCGCTCAGTGCCGCCGCCGCGACCGCCGCGGCCGAGGCTGCCGAACGCCTGCGGGCCGGTCTTGGTTCCGCCGGAGTGGGGGATGTGGGTCTGGAGGGTGTAGGGGACACGCCTGCTCCGTCTTCTCCGGGTACGTCTGGGTATTCGTGCGGCCACATCATTGCGGCCGGGGGTGTCCGGTTGAAAGAGACGACGTGAAAAGTAGACGACCCGGTGCCCGATTGTTGTGATCGCACGACAAGTCAGCACCCGTCAATTGGTGTGATCCTCCAGGCCCGGGCGTCCTCTGCGCCCGCCCCAACGTCGGTTGCCGGGAAGTCTCGGACCGGGGAAGTGAGCTCGAAGACTCCGCGGGAAGGCCGTATGCCGTGGGCCCCTCCGCCGCAGGTACTGGCCCGGCAGAACATGGTGGGACGGTGCGGGGCGCGCAAGGGATTTCCCGCGCACCCCGCACCCTCACAGGCGGGGGTCGACCGGTTCGGTCTCCAGGGCCAGGACCGCGAAGACCGGTTCGTGGACGCGCCACAGCGGCTCGCCGGCCGCGTGGCGGGCCAGGGCGGCCAGTCCGAGCTTGTGCTCGCGCATGGCCAAGCCGGTCTTACGGCCGAGTTTGCGGTCCTTGAGCACCGCCATCCGCTCCGGGTCGGTGTAGTCCGCCCCGTAGATGATCCGCAGGTACTCCGGTCCGCGGACCTTCAGCCCCGGCTGGGCGAGGCCCTTGCGCCCCTTGGCCCGCGCCCCGAGGAGCGGCTTGACCACCATGCCCTCGCCGCCGTGGTCGACCATCTCCCGCCACCACGCGGCCGCGGAGGCGCAGGCGTCGGTGTCAGTGGTGTCCACGACCCGGTAGCGGGTGAGCTGCACCATGCCGCCCGCTTCGGCGAGCTGTTCGGCCACGCTCATGTGCCAGAGGTGGTCGGCCTCGCTGTACTCCTTGCCCTCAGAGGCCAGCAGCATGAACGGCGCGTAGCGGAGGCCGTTCGCACCCTCGGTGTCCCAGGAGTAGCGACGGTAGACCGCGCTGAACCGCTCCATCTGGTCGGTGCGGCGCGCCACGGTCTCAGACAGTGCCCCGACCTCGACGCCCCGCTCGGCCGCCGCGGCCAGCGCAGTGGCGGCGGCGGGCAGGGAGGCCCGTGCCGCGGCGCCCACGGAGGCGTACTGCTCACGGATGAGCGAGCGCGCCTTGGCCGACCAGGGGAGCATCTCGCCGTCCAGGGCCACCCAGTCCGTGCCCAGTTTGTCCCAGAGTCCGGCGTCGGTGACCGCCTGCCGGAGCTGGCCGACCACCGCTGCCTGGACCTCGGGGTCCTTGAAGAAGGGGCGCCCCGTGCGGGTGTAGACGGTGCCGAGCTCGCCGGGGACGAAGCGCCGTTCGGCCGCGGCCCCGTCACGGCAGAGCACGGCGACCGCTCGGGACCCCATGTGCTTCTCCTCGCAGATCACCTGGCCTATGCCGGAGGCCCGGAAGGACGCGAAGGCCTCGTCGGGGTGCTCCAGCAGTCCCGGGTCGGCGGCGGTCGGCGCGGGCGCCATGGTCGGCGGCAGGTACACCAGCCACCGCGGGTCCACGGAGAACCGGCTCATGACCTCGAGCGCGGCCATGGTGCTCTCGGAACCGGTGCGCACGGTGCCGTGGCCGGTGTCGACGAACAGTCCCGGGGAGAAGTCGCCCACGCCGACGTCGTTGACGTCGACGGCCTGGTGGTCGGACCGTTCGGCCCGCTCCGGCGGGTTCTCCACCAGCGGCCGGACCGGCTCGTACCACGTGTGCTCGGCTTCCACGTCCACGAGCTCCCGCTCGGGGTAGCGCAGCGCGGTGAGTCTGCCGCCGAATACGCAGCCGGTGTCCAGGCAGATGGTCCGGTTGAGCCATTCGGCCTTGTTGGTGGGCACGTGGCCGTAGACCACCATGGCCTTGCCCCGGTAGTCACGCGCCCAGGGGAGCCGGACGGGGAGCCCGAACTCGTCGGTCTCTCCGGTGGTCTCCCCGTACAGGGCGAAGGAGCGCACCCTCCCGGAGGCCCGGCCGTGGTATTCCTCCTTCAGTCCCGCGTGCGCGACGACGAGCTTGCCTCCGTCCAGCATCAGGTGGCTGACGAGGCCGTCGCAGAAGGCGAGCACCTCCTTGCGGAACTCCTCGGTCTCCTGGCCCAGCTGCTCCATGGTCTCGGCCAGGCCGTGGGTCAGGCGCGGCTTGGCCCCCTTCAGGACGCGGACGAGCTTGTTCTCGTGGTTGCCGGGCACGCAGAGGGCGTCGCCGTCGGCGACCATGCCCATGACCAGGCGCAGTACGCCGGGGCTGTCGGGCCCGCGGTCCACGAGGTCACCGACGAACACCGCCGTGCGCCCATCAGGGTGCCGTGCGCCGACCGGACGGCCCTGGTCGTCGCGCCGGAGGCCGTAGCCGAGTTCGCCGAGCAGGGACTCCAGCTCGGAACGGCAGCCGTGGACGTCGCCGACGATGTCGAAGGGGCCGGTGAGCTCGGTCCGGTCCGGCCAAGGGCGTTCCAGCCGGATGTCGGCCCGGTCGATCTCCTCCTGGCCGCGCAGGACGTGCACCTTGCGCACGCCTTCGCGGCCGAGGCGCTTGAGCCCGTCCTTGAGGTCGCGGCGCTGGCGGCGGATGACATGGTCGCCGAAGTTCCGGTCGGGGCGCGAACGGTTGCGCTCCCGGGCCACCGCCTCGGGAACGTCGAGCACGATCGCCGTGGTGAGGACGTTGTTGTCCTTGGCGATGCGGACCAGCTGTTCGCGGGATCTGCGCTGGACGTTGGTGGCGTCCACGACGGTGAGCAGTCCGCGCCGCAGCCGGATGTCCACGATGGTGCCCAGCAGGGCGAAGGCGTCCGAAGTGGCGCTCTGGTCGTTCTCGTCGTCGCTGACCATGCCTCGGCAGAAGTCGGAGCCGATCACCTGGGTCGGTGCGAAGTGCCGGGCGGCGAAGGTGGACTTGCCCGACCCCGACACCCCGACCAGCAGGACGAGCCCCATCCGGGGCACGCTGAGTACGCGGGGCTCACGGGCGGCCTCGATATTCGACTCGCTCACTTGGTGAACACTCCCATCTGGGTCGGTGCGCCGGTCTCGGGGTGCTCCGGGCCGACCGGCAGGTGGCGGACGCTGTAGCCGTGTTCGCCGGCCACCCGGTCGGCCCAGGCGGTGAACTCGGCCCGGGTCCACTCGAACCGGTGGTCGGCGTGTCGGAAGGCACCCGCCTCCAGCCCTTCGTAGTGGCGGTTGTACTCGATGTTGGGTGTGGTGACCACGACGACGCGGGGGGCCGCCTCACCGAAGACGACGTTCTCCATCGCGGGCAGCCGGGAGGGGTCGAGGTGCTCGACGACTTCCATGAGGACGGCCGCGTCGTGGCCGTGGAAACGCCGGTCCCGGTAGACGACGGAGCCGAGCAGCAGCTCGGAGCGGTCCCGGTGTGCCTTCGCCTCGCCGCCCCGGGTGTCGGCGAACAGGGGCCGGTGGCCTCTGCCCCCGCCCGGGTGACACCCCTTGCAGAGCTTGCGGTGCGCGGCCTCCAGGCTGCCCAGGTGTACGTCCACCCCGGTGATCCGGTCCAGCCCCCGGTCCTTGACCAGGCGTTCCAGGAGTTTGCCGTTGCCGCAGCCGAGGTCGATGACGCTGCCGACCCGCTCGGAGTTGAGCGCGGCCAGCACCGCGCCCGCGCGCTGCTCGGAGAGGCTGGGCTCGCGTTCCTCGACAGCCGGGTCGTGCGGCACCCCCGCCGTACCGTTACCGGTGTCCTCGCCGCTCCCCCGGTCCTCGGACTCGGCGAGCCGGGACAGGGCCGTGCGCACGTAGCGCTCGCGGCGGGCGAGGTAGCGGCGGGTGATCCAGCCGCGCTCCGGGTGCCCGGCCAGCCAGCCCGCGCCCCCGCCGTCCCCGTTCTCCACCCCGTCGACCGGGGCGCCGCCCGCGCGCAGGAGCTTGTCGATCTCCGTGGAGTCCACCCAGTAGTGCTTCTGGCCGCCCTCCAACGCGGGCAGCAGCACGTACAGGTGGCTGAGCGCCTCGGAGAGCCGCAGGGTGCCGGTGAGGGTGAGCGACAGGTAGTGCGAGTCGCCCCAGCCTGGCAGGCCGGGGTCGAGCGGGACCGGTTCGGCCCGGACCTCCCAGCCCAGCGGCTCGAAGAGGGCCCGGGCGCGCTCCGGGCCCGGGCGGCAGGGCACCGCGGGCAGGTGCAGGACCAGTGGGATGGGTGTGCGGGCGAGTTCGGGGCGGCTCTCGCACACACCCCGGACCGCGGTCCGCAGGACCCTGCCCAGCGCCACCGTGAACAGCGAAGAGGAGGCGTAGGGCCGGTCGTTGACGTACTGGGCCAGGGCGAAGTCGGGTGTGCTCACCGACGTGCGCGAGCGCAGCAGGGCCTGCGGGTCCACTTCCAGCAGGAGGGCCGCGGTGCAGCGTTCGTCGGTGGCCTCGGGGTAGAACACGTGGGCCGTGCCGAACGACTGCTCGAAGCTCTGTGCCTTGTCGGGATGCTTGTGCAGCAGGTATCCGAGGTCCGTCGCCGGCTTCGCTGTGGTGGTGATCGTCAGTAGCACCCGTGCATTGTGTCCGACCGGCTCACCGGTGGACCAGTGCTTTTCACCCCGGTAATGTTCCCCAGCCCGTTCTCAGGGGCGACCGGTTCCGGTCGGCCGCTCCCGTTGGCTGTACCTCAGAAGGGCAATAGGCACGAAGGCGGCCAGCCCGGGGACCAGCGGGCTGACAAGCATCAGCAGGGTCGGTGCTGAGGGCAGGCCGAGGAACGCGAGGACGAGCGCCAGCCAGGCCAGGAAGTACAGGGGCGCCCCGACCAGTGCGGTGGCCAGAGCCGACGGCAGCCCGAACCATCGGGCGAACAGGCCGAACAGGACAGGGATGAGCACCAACGGTAGGAGACCCGCCACGATGGCGTACCAGCCGAAGTCGTCCGGGCCGGTGAGGAGATCAGCGGTCGTCATGCCGACCACGTGACCCGTCACCGTCGCCGCGAGAGCCGCGCCGACGGCGCGCGGCAGGACCTGGAGGACGGCCTGGGGCGCTTGGTCGGGGGCGCGTTCGGCACGAAAGCGAGGGCTGTGGCTCACACCGTCCCCTTCGAGGACGAGACCCCGACCGCCAAAGCGATCGGCACGAAGGTGGCCAGGGAGACCAGCAGGTTGGGGAACAGCGGGCCGAGGGAGAACAGCACGTCACCGAACCTCGGCACGGCACCGAAGTTGGTCAGAGGGAGGAGGGCCGCGAAGATGGAGGAAAAGACCCCTAGCAGGAACGACACCACGACCAGGATGTAGAAGAGCACCCCGAGCCAGGTGGCGCCCCGCGCCGACGGCACCCTGAACAAGCGGGCGAACAGCCCGAACAGAATCGGGGTGAGCAGGAACGGTAGCAGGGAGAAGGCCGTCTCCTGGAGGAAACTGTCCGGGAAGGAGACGAGCATGAGGGTGGACAGCCATGAGAAGAACTGAGCGGCGCACACGGTGACGGCGGCGGCGCCGATGGCGCGCCGGATGATGTCGGAACGGTCCACGGAACCGTGAAGGGCTGGCACGGCGCTCGGCGAATCGGCCCGGACGCCGTGCTCCTCCGGCCGGGCGGCACGGACTCGCCGCCCCGTCCTCCCTCGGAGCAGCAGAGCGACCACCGGGTAGAAAAGAACGAAGGCCACGAGGCTGAACAGGGCTGGCATGAGGCCGTAGCCGTCCACCAGCACGCTGTACATGATGTCGGTGGGACTGGGCTGTGTCCCGACCTCGAACAGAGCCAGCAACGGCAGCACCAGGTAGAGGGGCGTTCCCCACGCGGCGGCGGCCGTCGGCGAGGGCACACCGAACCAGCGGCCGAACAGCCCGAACAGGACCGGGGTGAGCGCGAACGGCAGGAGAACCATCCCGACGGTGTACACGTACACGCTGTCCAGGACCGAGACGAGCCCGGTGGCGAACCAGCCCAGCATGTGCCCCGTCGCCGTCGCCGCGAGGGCCGCGCCGACGGCGCGGAAGACGGTCTGGGAACGGGTGGGGAGAGCTGCGGCAGGGCTCGGCGTAGCGCCCTGGCGCGGGGCCGTGTGGTACGGGGCTGCGGTGTTCGGACCGGGGCCGGGACGGGGAGACCCTGACGGCTGGAAGCCGTGCGCGGAGGGCTTGGGGGGCGGGTAGCTCATACACCAGATTCTGCTTGGCGCACTCCCCCGCCGCCATGAGTGTTACTACTCAGTCGCGGCCCGGCAGCGCTCAGCTGCCGTCGGTGACCCGGTCCCCTGCCCCGGGCGACTCCCGCGGGTCGACTCCCAGTTCGGCCATGGCCAGGGCCGCTTCGACGCGCGCAGACCCGAAGAAGGACCACGGGACATCGCACACGTAGCGCCCGACCAGCCCCAGGTGCCACCGGGCCAGGTCCTTCTCCCCGGACCGGTAGAAGGCCCAGCCGAGCAGGTGGTGCGCTTGGACGTCGCGCACGTGCGGCACGGCCGACGCGGCCCACCGCTGCGCGAGTTCGAAGAGCTCGCGGACCGCGTCACCGTGCAGGCGCCCCAAGCTAAGGGCCGCCATGTAGGGACTGTTGCCCTCCCGCACGAGCCTGCTCTGCTCTCCGCGCAGGTGCTCGGCGTGCGCCAGGGCGAGGACCGCGGGTAGCGGACTGCCCTCGGGCGCGGTGTCGGCCGCGGCCCCCGCAGCGGCGAACATCTCCTCGGCAGAACCTCCGCGGCTCGGGGCCAGCGAGCGCACCCGCGTCATGTGCGCGGGGAACAGGCGGGGTGCCCGCGCGGTCGCCTCGGACCAGGTGCGGTCGCGCTCCTCCCGGTCGCCGAG
Organism: Nocardiopsis nanhaiensis; assembly: GCF_054778635.1. NCBI lineage: Bacteria > Bacillati > Actinomycetota > Actinomycetes > Streptosporangiales > Nocardiopsidaceae > Nocardiopsis > Nocardiopsis nanhaiensis. The sequence continues at coordinate 44,240 of NZ_BAAGZJ010000053.1, read as the reverse complement.
CCCCATCGCCACCGTCTGCAGGGCCGCCCAGGGAACGGCGTCCTCGGGGTTCAGCCGGGCTGCCTCCTCCAGCGGTACCCGGGTCTCGTGGAGGGCGGCCTCGAAGGCCTTCCGGTCGGCCTGTGCGCCCTCGGTTCCCCCGGACGGCAGGGATTTGGCGCGGGCGAGCAGGGCGTGGCCGAGCCACAGCAGTGTGTCGGCGCGGTCGGCCCCCTCCTCCACCAGGCCGGCGACGTCGTCGGGGCGTTCGGCGGCGGCACGGCCCAGGGCTTCCGCCAGGTAGGCGCGGACCTCCGGGTCCTCCCCGGCCTCGGCGAGCAGGTTCGCGCCAGCCCCGAGGTCGCCCTCGCGTACCGCCTCGCACCCGGCACGCGCCAGGGGGTCGGTCCCGAAGGAGGCCGAGAGCAGTTCCGCTTCCAGGTCGGTGCCGCGCAGCACGCGTCGCGGGTTCCATCCGAATCGCCACATGCCAGCGAGGTTAGGCCATCGGGGCGGGCCCCGGTTCCGGTACACGGCCGGCCCTCCGCGTCCACCGCCGAATGCGCAGGGCCCGCCGTCCCGCTGGGGAGTGCGGCGGGCCCTGAGCCCGGCGACCGGTGTCCGCTAGCCCTTGACCCGGTCCGGCTGCTCCTGGCCGATCGGGGCGACCAGGCCGCGGGCCTTGTCCCTGCGGTGGTTGACCACCTGGAGGGTGATGAAGACGAGGGCCGTGACGGTTCCGGTCAGGACGAACCACTGCGGATCGACCTGGACGGACAGCAGCGACTCGGTCCAGCCGCTCCATTCGGGGGCGATCAGGACCAGCGCGGCGGAGATCCCCAGGGCGATCCGTTCCCCGAGCATCGTGCGGCGCAGGAAGTAGCCCTCGATCGCCATCGCTCCGGCCGCGAGCGCGACACTACCCGTGACGATCGCCATGACCAGGTCCAGGACCGGCCCGTCCAACTCCATCAGCGCCGAATAGGCCATCAGGAGCGGGATGAGGTACAGGCCCTTGGCGAACTTCCACGCCGAGACACCGGAGCGCATCGGTTTGGAGTCGGCGATCCCGGACGCCGCGAAGGCCGCGAAGGCCACCGGCGGAGTCACGTTCGAGTCCTGGCTGAGCCAGTACACGATCATGTGCGCCACGATGAGTGCCAGTCCCAGCTGCTCCAGCGCCGGACCGGCCAGGATGACCAGGACCACGTAGGACGCTGTCACCGGTAGGCCGATGCCCATGATCAGGGAGGCCAGCGCGACCATCACCAGGGTCATGAACAGGTTGCCCGCGAAAGCGGTCACCAGGACGTCGGAGAAGACCAGCCCCAACCCGGTGAGGCCGACCATGCCGACGATGATGCCCGCGACGGCGCACGCGACGGACACCGGCAGGGTGCTGCGGGCCGCCATGACGAACACCTCGAGGAAGTCCCGGAGGCCGAGACGGCTGCTGGCGCGCAGCATGGCGACGACCAGCAGGGCGCCGCAGGCGGCCAGACCGGCCTGTGTGGGCGGCACGTAGTTCAGCAGCAGCGTGATGAGCAGGACCAGCGGGGCCAGGAAGTGCCAGCCCGCCCGCATCACGATGGCGAGGGTCGGGACGTCCTCCTTCCCCATCAGGCCGACGTTGTGCTTCCGGGCCAGGATGTCCACGAACAGCATCATGAGCGCGAAGTACATGAGCGCGGGGATGATCGCGACCTTGACGATGTCGGCGTAGGGGATGCCCAGGCGCTCAGCCATGAGGAACGCACCCGCACCCATGATGGGCGGCAGGATCTGCCCACCGGTGGAGGCGGCGGCCTCGACCCCGGCCGCGTCGTGCTTCTTGTAGCCGACCCTCTTCATCAGCGGGATGGTGAACGGTCCGGTGGTGGCCACGTTGGCGATGGCGCTGCCGGAGATGGAGCCCATGAGTGCGCTGCTGAGGACCGCGCCCTTCGCGGGGCCGCCGACCATGCGGCCGGTGAGGACGTAGGCCAGGCCGACGAAGAAGTTGCCACCGCCGGTCTTCGACAGCAGGGCGCCGAAGAGGATGAACACGAACACGAAGGTGACGACGACCCCGAGGGTGAGCCCGTAGATACCGTCGTTGCCCAGGTAGGTGTGGGTGGCGATGCGCTGGACGGTGGCGCCCGAGTGGCCGAACTGTCCGGGGATGAGCGGTCCGATCCAGGCGTAGAACAGGAAGGCCGTCACCAGGATGACCATGACCATGCCGACGGCCCGCCTGGTGGCCTCCAACAGGACGACGATCGCGACGATGCCCATGATCCAGTCGAGGTCGGTGTAGCCGCCCGCGCGTCGGGCCAGGTCGTCCTGGAACACGATCGGGTAGAAGCTGACCACCACGACAGCGGTCACCAAGGTCAGGTCCATGACCGCCGCGGGGATCGATTTCCCGGCCCGCCCCTTGACCGCGGGCATCACGAGGAACACCAGGACCATCACGAACATGAGGTGCATGAGTCGCTGCTGGCGGGCGTCGATACCGGCTCGGAGGGCGACGTACAGCTGGAAGGCGGTCAGGGCCACGCCAAGGGCGAGGACGACCCCGCCCATGATCAGGGCGGTACGGCCCTCGCCCCAGCGCTCCGCGGCGAGGCGCCGCCAGAACGGCTGGGCGTCCCCGCTGAGCCCGTCGACATCGGGTAGGGCGTCAGTGGCCATCGCGGGCCCGCGGACCGCGCCCTCGGTGTCGTGTTCGGTGCTCGGGGCGCCCTGGGCGGGTCCCTCTTGTTCCTCCGGCGGCGGGGACGAGTCGCCCCGCGCCTGTGGGCTCTCAGCCATGTTCTTCCTGTTCGGTCGGCGGGGCCGGACGGCGCGTGTGGCACGGGGACCGCTCGGCGGAGGGTGGTGCGGGCAGGGTCACTCGGCGCAGGGCTGCGGGGTGCGCTCCAACAGCAGGTGGAGAGTGGTGATCCGGACGGGTTCGACGACCACCCGGCGGGAGGCGAGGCACGGGGAGAGCCGTACCTCGGCGTCGGGTGTGCGTACGCGGTGGTCGACGGAGGGCGCACCCACGCGGAGCGCGACCTCCGGTCCGATGTCGCGGTTCATGTCCTCGATGACCCACCACTCACCGTCGGCACGGCCGGTCCCCTCGCCGGGGACGTGGCCCATGCCCGCGCCGAACTGGCGCAGCCGGGTGGAGTCGACGACCAGCCCGCCGTCGCGGACCTCGATGTTCTCCTCGATCGGCAGGTGGTCGATGGAGTGCACGTACGAGATGGTGAACTGTTCGTCCGAGGCGAGGGGCAGGTGGCCCAGGCGGTCGTCGTCCGCGGTCAGGCGCAGCGCCGGCCACAGAGGCAGCAGGGTCCCGACGGCCAAAGCGACGGCGAAAGCCCCGGCCCACCGGACCACGGCGATCCGCGGGCGCCTTTCCCCGGCGCCCGCGGTTGCACCCGCCGTGGTCGGGCCCATCAGTGTGCGCCCTACTCCTCGTCGGTCTCGGGCCGCAGGTCGTCCGGGATGTCGACGCCCTGCTCCTCGTAGTAGCGGACGGCGCCCGGGTGGACCGGGACCGGGCTGTGCTCGATGGTCTCCGGGACCAAGTGCTCCTCACCCGGGGCGTACACGCCGATGACCTCGTCGATGTTCTCGTACATGGCCTCGGTGATCTCGTAGGCCTGGTCCTCGTTGAAGTCGCCGGTGACGACCAGGGCGTTCCAGACGGCGATGGTCGAGACGTCCTCGTCGACACCGTCGTAGGTGCCGCCCTCGACGACGTGCTCGGTGTAGCCGCCGTAACCGCTGACCGCGGCGTCGATCTCGTCCTCGCACATCTCGATGAGGGCGATGTCCTCGGTGGCGCCGAGCTCGTTGATGCCGGAGTGGCCTTCACCGACGACCCAGGAACCGGCGTCGAGCTGGTTGTTGGACAGGGCGTTGGCGGTCTCCGCGTATCCGAGCTGCTGGAGCTCGACGTCGTCGGGGGTGATCTCCAGCGAGTCGAAGACCTGGACGGTGGTGGCCTCGTTGCCGCTGCCGATGTCGCCGACAGAGTAGCGGGTGCCCTCGACGTCGGAGAAGCACTCGAAGCCCTGGGATTCGGCGATCCCCTGCAGGGTGACTGCGTGGAAGACGTTGGGGTAGAGGACCGCGAGCGAGTAGGTGTCGATCTCGTCGCCCTCGAAGTCTCCGGTTCCGGTGGCGGCCTGGTCGGCGGCGTCGCCCTGGACGAGGGCCAGGTGGCTGTCGCCGGAGTCGAGCAGGCGGATGTTCTCCACCGAGGCGCCGGTGGCCTCGACCGAGGCATCCTGGCCATCGAGGTTGTCGCCGATGATGCCGCGCAGGGCACCGCCGATCGGGTAGTACACACCGGTGGTCCCGCCGGTGACGATGCTGAGGTTGGCCTCGACCTCACCGCCCCCGAGGCCGGTGTCGTCGGCCGCGTCATCGGCGGGTTGGGAGCACGCTGCCAGCATCACCATGCCGGCGGGGATGGCGGCCAGGGACAGCAGTGGGCGTCTCATGGTCGTTGTGTCCTCTCGGAACTCTTCGGGGTCAGGGGATGCGAGAAACAGGGGTGCGTGCTTCCGGGTCGTCCGCCCTCCGGACGCGAGTGTGGCGCGTACCACTGCCTTTACCTGAAATGTAACCGTCATCACGGTGAAACCTGTAGCCCCTTGGACGGGATTTGAGCCTCCCCTGAGGTTCCGGCCCTGTTGATAGTGTTCGACCATGGCGCGGTCTCCCACTCACCGCTGGTGGGCGATCACCCGAGCCCTGGTCGTCGGCCTCCTCGCCGCCTCACTGCTCTCCTGGTCGCACCCTCCACGCACGGACCCCCTCCGTCTCTCGATCGGCACGGGAGGTGCGGGCGGCGTCTACCACGTCTACGGAACGGGTCTGGCCCAGGTGGCCCGCGCGGACCGGGACACCCAGATCACCGCCCTGACCACCGCCGCCAGCGTAGAGAACAACAACCTGGTCGCCGCCGGGTCGCTGGACGCGGCCTTCACCCTCGCGGACGTCGCCGCCCTGGCCGTCGACGGCGAGAGTCCCTTCGCCGAGCCCCTCCCGATCTCGGCCATCGCGCGCCTCTACGACAACCACACCCACGTGGTGGTGCGCGCGGACTCCCCGTACGAGGAGATCTCGGATCTGGCTGGCGGCACGGTCTCGGTGGGGGCGGTCGATTCCGGTACCGAGATGATGGCCGAACGCCTTTTGGAGCTCGCCGATCTTCAGGACGTCTCGGAGGAAATGGGCGCCGGGGGCTCGGACGAGGGGGTGGCGCGACTGCGGCTGTCCATCGGCGCCTCGGTAACCGCCCTGGAGGAGAGGCGCATCGACGCGTTCTTCTGGTCCGGGGGTATCCCCACACAGGCAGTCGGCGACCTCGCCGAGCGGGTCCCGATCCGGCTGCTCGACCTCGCCGAACACGTCCCCGACCTGGTGGAGGAGCACGGGGAGTACTTCTCGGAGCTTCCAGTCCCGACGGGGACCTACGAGGACGTGCCGGCCGTGCGCACGATCGGTGTACCAAGCCTGCTGGTGGTCAACGACCGGATGCCCGCGGACACGGCGGAGGACTTCACGCGGCTCCTCTTCGAGTCGCAGGCCGACATGGCCGACGTCCACCCCGTCGCCCTGCACCTGCACCCGCGTTCGGCGATCGCGACCCTGCCGGTCCCCCTCCACCCGGGCGCAGCCGCCTACTACCAATCGGTCAAGTTCGCCCACGACGAGTCGACGACCGCCTAGGAGCCCGTGCCGCCGGCTGTGCCCGGCCGGACCGGACACAGCCGGGCCGGGCACAGCCGGCTGGCGCTCCGGTCAGTGCCGACCGGAGGCGGGGTGGGGATCCGGAACGGGCACCTGCGGCACGTCGCTACCGGGCTCTTCCTCGTGAGCGGTGGCCCCGACCCGGGCGCGCTCCAGCGCCGAGCCCTCGACGTCGATGTCGGGCAGGATCCGGTCCAGCCACTTGGGCAACCACCAGGCGGCGTCGCCCACCAAGTGCATCACCGCAGGGATGAGCAGCATGCGGACCACGAACGCGTCCAGGAGGACACCGAACGCGAGCCCGAAGCCGACCGAGCTGATCATCGTCATGTCGGAGAAGATGAACCCGCCGAACACCGAGATCATGATGATCGCGGCCGCGGTGACCACCGAACGGCCGGCCCGGAAGCCCTTGGCCACGGCGAGCCGGGCCGGGGCACCGTTCACGTAGGCCTCGCGCATGCCGGTTCCGATGAAGAGCATGTAGTCCATGGCCAGGCCGAAGAGGATGCCCACCATGATCGTGGGCAGGAAGCTCAGCACCGGCCCCGGGTTCCCCAACCCGAGGAGACCGCCGAACCAGCCCCACTGGTAGACGGCGACCACACCGCCCAGAGCGGCGAAGTAGGACAGGATGAACCCGAGCGTAGCCACCACCGGCACGAAGATCGACCGGAACACCAGCAGCAGGATCACCAGGGACAGGCCGACGACCACCGTCAGGTAGACCGGCAGGGCATCAGCGATCTTCTCGGAGATGTCGATATTGCCGCTGGCCATACCGGCGACGCCGAGCGGTGGCTCCCCCTGGATCGGCTCCATGTCACGCAGGGTGTGCACGAGTTCCTCGGTGGACTCGCTTGCGGGTCCGCCCTCCGGCTTGACCTGGAAGATGGCCAGGTCCTGGTCTTCGGAGACCCCGATGGGCGCCACCGCGTCGACTCCGTCGACGGCGTACACCGCGTCGGCCACCTCGTACTGGTACTGCTCGGCGTTGGCCTCGGCCTCCTCCTCGTCGGGGCCGCCGGGCAGGTCGGCGGTGACCAGGAGCGGGCCGTTCTGTCCGGTACCGAAGGAGTCCTCGATGGCGGCGTAGGCGCCGTACTGGGTGGATTCGACCGGTTGCGCGGAACCGTCCGGCAGGCCCTGGCGCAGGTCGAGGGCGGGCAGGGCGATAACACCGAGGACGATGACGGCGATGGCGGCCCTGCCGAGCGCCCGGACGTTGGTCATCGGCTTGGCCTCGACCCGGTGGGCGGGCGACTGACCGTTGGCGGAGGCCCCGTTCGATGAGGCACCGGACAGCCGTGCGCGTTCGCGCTTGGAGAGGATGCGCATGCCCACGAGCCCCAGCAGTGCCGGGATGAGGGTCACCGCGATGAGCACGGCGATGGCGATGGCGATCGCCCCGACGCTGCCCATGAGGCCGAGGAAACCGATCCCCGTCAGGTTCAGGCCGAGCAGGGCGATGAGCACGGTGGCACCCGCGAACACCACGGCGTTTCCGGCTGTCCCGTTGGCCAGGCCGGTGGACTCGGAGAGGTCGATCCCCTCCTTGAGCTGGCGGCGGTGGCGGTTGACGATGAACAGGGCGTAGTCGATACCCACGGCCAGACCGAGCATGAGGCCCAGGATCGGCGTGATGTCGGCGATCGCGAGGACACCGGACAGGGACATGGTGATCAGCGTGGCGATGCCCACCCCGATGAGGGCGGTGAGGATCGGCAGCCCCGCGCCGATGAGGGTGCCGAGCATGACCAGCAGGACGATGCCGGCGACGACCACGCCGATCACCTCGGCCTTGCTGACCAGGCTGGGCAGTTCCATGGCGATGTCGTCGGCGAAGTCGACCGTGGTGCCGGGCACCGGGTCGTCCTCGAAGACGGAGATGACGGCGTCGCGGGTCTCCTGGGGGATCTCCTCCTGGGCTTCAGTGAAGGACACCATCACCAGGGCCGTTGCCGAGTCCTCGGAGAGGGTGCCGATCCCGGAGGCCATCTCCATCATGGCCTCGCCCTGTTCGAGCTGTTCCTCCTCGGTTTCCAGGGTCTCCAGGCCATGGTCGATACCGGCCTGCTGGGCGTCGAGCTCCTCCTCGCGCTCCTCATCGAGCATCCCGGCGGCCTCTGCCTGCTCGCGGCCCTCGTCGAGCTCGTCCTGGCCGTCCTCGATCTCGGCCCGGGCCGCGTCCATCTCCGAGCGTCCGTCCTCGAGGACTTCGACCTCTTCGGCGCGCTCCTCCTCGGTGGCGAACGGGTCGACGGCGTCCTCGACCCCGTCGACCTCGGCGGCCCGTTCGACGAGTGCGCCGACGGCCTCCTGCTGTTCGTCGGAAAAGGCGGTGCCGTCCTCGCTCTGGAAGACGACGGTGCCCGTACCGCCGCCCATACCGTCGAACTCGGCGCCGAGGCGCTGGTTCACCTCGTCTGTGGGCGTACCGGGGATGGAGAAGCCGTCCTCCAGCTCTCCCGAGAAGAGGAAGAAGGCTCCGCCGGCCGCCGCCAGAAGGGCCAGCCAGATCGCGATGACGGTACGGGCGCGCCGTGCTGAGGCACGCCCGAGTCTGTAGAGAAGTTCAGCCATGGTTCTTCCGCAGGAGAGGTGAGGAGTGGGTGTGTGGGTGAGCGGAGGTGCTCAGGAGGAGCCGGAGTCGGCACCGCTGGCGGCGTCCGCGCCGGTTCCCGTGCCGGAGGGCAGGGCACCGAAGCCGTCTCGGTAGACGTCGATCATGCGGCCGAGCAGCGCATCCCAGACTCGGCGGGACTCGGCGGTGTCTGCCCCTCCGGTGGCCAGGGCCCAATGGCGGAACACGGCCAGGGCCCCGCCCACGAGCGCGGCACACATCAGCTCGACCTCGAGGGGATCGGCCGAGGGGTGGTGGCGCAGGGTGGTGGCGGCGATCCGGGTACCCAGATCGCTGACGGCGCGCTCGAAGAGCACGGCCTGGTGCGGGCTGAGCGTCCGGTCGCCGGCGTCGAGGATCCGGGCCGGCCCGCAGTCCTCGGTCTGGAAGATGCGGGTGAGCTCGAGGACCGGGGTGACCAGGTCGGTGGTGCGCAGGGCAGCGGCGACCCGCTCGAACATCGAGGTGTCGCCGCCGGTCGCTGCGAGGTTGGCGTCGACCTGGTCGAGGACGACGCCGAGCATCCCGCGGAACACCTCGAGGGTGATGTCGTCCACCGTCTTGAAGTGGTTGAAGACGGTGCGCCGGGAGACGTCGGCCCGCGCGGCGAGCTGGTCGACGGTGAAGTCGGTGCCGCCGATCTCGGTCATCAGCGCCGAGGCGGCATCGATGATGGCACGCCGGTGCCGGGCCTTGAGTGCCTCGCGCCGATCCTTCGCGGGTGGGTGCCGCTGGTCTGCCATGGACTCAGACTAGGGACCGTGGTGCACTCAGTGCAACGACGCACCGAGTGCACCTGGTCATACTGAGACCCGGAGCCGGATCCGGGCGTCGGTACCGCTCGGTTCCGCATGCTGCAAGGACAGGCTCGCCCCTTGGAGTTCCAGCAGGGTGACCACGATGGACAGCCCGAGGCCGGAGCCGTCACCGCCGCCGTCCCGCCAGAAGGGCCGGGTGGCCTGCTTCAGCTGGGCCCCCGAGAGCCCGGGGCCGTCGTCCACCACGTGCACGTCCACGTGGCCGGCACCGTCCTCTCCCAGGACCGGCTCACCCACCCGGACGACGACCCGGACGCCCTCCCCGCCGAACTTGAGCGCGTTGTCCACGAGGGCGTCCACGGCCTGGTCGAGGGTGCCCTCCACACAGCGCACCGGCGCCGTCTCGGCCCCTTCGCACTCCAGCACCGCGCGGGCGCGTTCGGCGATGGGCCCCCATGCCGCCACCCGCTCCTCCGCGATCTCTCTGGCGTCCTCCAGCACGGTCGAGTGCTCCGAATCCTCGGTCCGGGCCAAGGTGAGCAGGCTGTCGCAGATCCGGGTGAGCCGGTCCACCTCGTCCAGGGCCAAGCGGTGTTCCTGCTCCCCCTCAGGGCCCAGGTGCCGGGAGAGGCTGCCCACCCGCAGCCGAAGCGCGGCCAGGGGGTTGCGTACCTGGTGCCCCGCGTAGGCCACGAAGGTGCGCTGGCTCTCCATCATGGACGTGATCGTGTCGGCCATCTGGTTGAAGGACTCCCCCAGCCGACGCAGCTCCTCCGGACCGGCTGCAGTACGCACCCTGGTGTCCAGGCTCCCGCCGCTCACCGCGCGGGTGGCCTCGTCGAGGTCGTCGATGGGCCGCAGGATCCACCGGGTGAGCGGACGGGCCGCGGCGATACCCACCACCATCAGGGCGGTCACCACCAGCCAGGCCACACCCCACTGGACGAGGGTGGCCCGTCGCAGCGCCTCGGTGGGTGAGGCGGTGACGGCCGCACCGACCACCTCGCCCGAGCGGCCGATCGGTTCGGCGACGATGAGCGGGCCCTCCTCCCAGGGCCAGACCACGGTGTCCGCGCCCATCCGGTTGCCCGCCAGGGCCGTGCGCACCGGCCCCGGGACCGTTTCGTCGCCGTCCGGCCAGCCGGAGGGGTCCAGGTCGGCGAGTGTCAGTCCCGGGCGGGACGAGGCGACCACCTCGCCCTCGCGGTCCACGATGACGGCCGCGATCCCGTACACCTCGTCGTAGGCGGCGAGTTCACCGGAGAGGGTGCCTTCGGTGCCGGTCAGCACGCTGGGTTCGGCCAGCCCGGCGAAGCGGGCGGTGTCGTTGATCCGGTCGAGGAGCATGTCGGAGGTGCCCCGCGCCGCAATGCTCGAACACAGGGGGAGAGCGAGCGCCAGGCAGGCGACGACGAGGAGGGTGACATAGACCGTCACCACGCGTCTGTGCATCGCCGGACCCCCTCAGCCGCCGACGGCTCCGCGCCCCGGAGGCCGCGTGTACTCACGGCCGGGAGACCGGGGCGGAAGTGTACTCCGTGACCACCAGCCGGTAGCCGACTCCCCTCACGGTCTGGATGAGCCCCGGCGCGCCCAGCTTGGACCGCAGGGTACCGATGTGCACCTCCAGCGTGCGCAGGGTCCCGGGCCAGGCGGTCTGCCAGACGCGGAGCAGGAGGTGCTCCCGGGAGACCACGGCGCCCGCCTCACGGACCAGGGCCACGAGCAGGTCGAACTCCTTGCGGGTGAGCTCGACGGGCTGGCCGGAGCACAGAACGGAGCGGGTGGTGAGGTCGACGCGCAGCGGACCGGCCTCCAGAACGGTGTCGACCCGCTTGCGGGTGCGCCGCAGGACCGCCTCCATCCGGGCGCACAGCTCCTCGATGGCCAGGGGTTTCACGACGTAGTCGTCGGCGCCGGAGCGCAGGCCGAGGATCCTCTCCCGCTGTTGCCCCCGGGCGGTGACCATGATGACCGCGGTGTCCCCGAAGTCCTGGCGCTCCCGCAGCTGGCGGCACAGTTCTATGCCGTCCATGTCGGGGAGCCCGAGGTCGAGCAGGACCACGTCCGCGGGGGACGCGGCCAGCGCGCCCCCCGCGGTCCGTGCCTGTTCCACCTCGTAGCCGTGTGCCTCGAGCGCACCGGCGAGGGCGTCGGCGAGCCGGACGTCGTCCTCGACGAGCAGCACCTTGATCATGACCGCGGGTCCTTCGGAGGGGTGTTCGTGCCAGGGTGGTTGATAAGCACCCTAACCGGACAGTGTGCCCCGGGACACAATCGCCGGTTCAGGGCTCCGCCACCCTTCGGCGGCCGTGTCAGGGATGGCTGCCCGGTGTCCCGATGTGCAGGTCGGGAACGATCTCCGGCGCCCCGTGCTGGACGGCGTCGGCCTCCTGGTCGGTGTCCTGCTCCTGCGCGATCCGCTCGGCCTCGATGCCCTTGCGGTAATACTCCACCTCGCGCTCGACCTGCTCCCTCTTCCAGCCCAGCGGTTCGGCCATGAGGTCGGCTGCCTCCTCCGCGGCGGCGATCCCGCGGTCCCAGGTCTCGAAGGAGATGCGGGTACGGCGGGACAGGACGTCCTCCAGGTGGCGGGCGCCTTCGGCCTCCACCGCGTAGACGACCTCCGCCCGCAGGTAGTCCTCGGCCCCGGCCAGTGAGCGGCCGAGGTCTGGCCGCTGCTTGATGAGGTCGAGTACGCCGTGCACGGCCGAACCGAACCGGCGCAACAGGTGCGAGACTCGGGAGACGTGCAGGCCTGAGTCGCGGGCGAGCCGGTGCCGCTGGTTGAACAGCGCCGCGTAGCCGTCCGCGCCCACCAAGGGCAGCCTGTCGGTGACCGAGGACGGGATCGCCCCGCCCAGGCCGTGCGCCACCGCGTCCACCGCGTCCTTGGCCATCACCCGGTAGGTCGTGTACTTGCCGCCCGCGATGAGGACGAGGCCGGGCACCGGATGCGCGACCGTGTGCTCGCGGGAGAGCTTCGAGGTCTCCTCGGACTCACCGGACAGCAGGGGCCGCAGGCCCGCGTACACGCCCTCCACATCGTCCCGGCCCAGCGGTGTGCGCAGCACTTGGTTGACGTGGTCCAGGACGTAGTCGATGTCGGCGCGGCTCGCCGCCGGGTTCTCCTTGTCCAGGTCCCAAGGGGTGTCGGTGGTGCCGATGATCCAGTGGCGGCCCCATGGGATGACGAAGAGGACGCTCTTCTCCGTCTGCAGGATCATCCCGGACGAGGCCTGGATCCGGTCCCGCGGCACCACGAGGTGCACACCCTTGGAGGCGCTCACGTGGATCTGCCCGCGGCCTCCGACCATCTCCTGGATGTCGTCGGTCCACACCCCCGCGGCGTTCACCACCTGGCGGGCGCGGATCCGTTTCCGCTCCCCGGTCTCCAAGTCCGCCGCGGTCGCACCGACCACGTGCTCGCCCTCGCGCAGGAACTCGACCGCCTGCACCCTGGAGGCGATCCGCGCCCCGAGCCCGGCGGCCGTACGCAGCACCGTGGTGACGAACCGGGCGTCGTCGACCTGGCAGTCCCAGTACTGGACGGCTCCGGCCAGGGCGCTGCGCTTGAGCGCCGGGAAGACCCGCAGGGCACCGGACCTGGACAGGTGCCGGTGCGAGGGCAGCCCCCGATTGTTGCGCGAAGTCAGCGCGAGGGTGTCGTAGAGGGTGACGCCCGCGCCGATGTAGAAGCGTTCCCAGTGGTGCGCGAAGGGAAAGAGAAAGGGCACCGGACGGACGAGGTGCGGCGCGATCGTCGTGAGCAGGAGCCCGCGCTCGTGAAGTGCCTCGCGGACGAGTTCGATGTCGAACTGCTCCAGGTAGCGCAGCCCGCCGTGGATCAGTTTGCTGGATCTGCTCGAGGTGCCCGAGGCGAAGTCACGCGCCTCGATCAGCCCCGTCGAGAGCCCGCGTGAGACCGCGTCCAGGGCGATACCCGCCCCCACGATCCCGCCCCCGACCACGAGGACATCGAGTTCCTCGTCCGCCATGGACTCAAGCGCCTCGGTGCGCCCTTGCGGCCCCAACCAGGTGGTCGCCATCGTTGGTCCTCCCTTTCGCTAGGTGTCCCACCAAGGCGCCTACCCGATCGGTGGGGCCTCAGGCTAACCGGCCCCCACCGTAGGTGGATCCTGCCACACGCGAGACCCCCGATTTACCTCCGCGGCAAGGCCAGAGCGAGGAAGGCGACGGCGATCGCGGCCGCTCCGCCCGCCCAAGAGGTACCGGAAACAGAGCCGCCGGCCGCCAGCAGTGCCACCAACCCAACGGCCGCACCCACCTGCTGGGACGTGGACACCATCGCCGATCCCACGCCCTGCTCCGACTCGTCCACGTCGGATCCCGCCGCCGCGAAGATCGCCGGATAGAGCGTGCCCGCGCTGAGCCCGAGCAGGACCACCGCGGGCAGCACGGCCCAGTAGGAGCCCGCGGCGACGGCCAGGGCGAAGACCACCGAGGTGAGGCCTAGCGCGAGCGTCCCGACCAAGAGCGTCCAGCGTGCGCCCCAGCGGTTCAGCAGCAGCGGGAGCAGGAGCGCCGACCCGAGCATGGCCACCGCGCCCTGCGGCAGGAATCCCAGTCCGGCCGCCATCGGGCTGAGTCCGAGGCCGTCCTGGACATGCGTGGTGTAGACGAAGTGCAGTGCGTTGACGACCCCCATCACGACGAAGACCAGCACGACACTCACGATCAGGTTCCGCGTGGTGAGCAGCCGCAACGGCAACAGGGGATCGGCCGCACGGCGTTCAACCAGGAAGAGCAGCCCCAGGACCACGAAGCCCAGAGCGACCGTGCCCGTACTCCACCAGGAGAGCCAGCCCAGCTCCTGGATCCGGGAGATCCCGAGGACGACCAGCAGTGAACCACCGGTGACCAGGGTCGCCCCCGGCAGATCGAAACCGGCCACAGAAGGAGTGCGGGCATCAGCGGGCAGCACCTGAGGCGCCACGAGGACGATCACCGTAGTCAGTGGCACGAGGAGCCAGAACACCGAGGTCCACCCGAAAACGCTGGTCAGTAGACCACCCAGCGCTCCCCCGGCCAGGGCACCGAAGGCCCCGGCGGTCCCCCACACCGCCATGGCCCGGTTGCGTTCGGGCCCTTGTCGAAAACCGGTGTTGACCAAGGCGAGGGTCGCCGGGAAGAGGAAGGCCGCGCCGAGCCCTTGAACGGCGCGAGCGGCGATGAGCACCCAGGGCTGCACCGCGAGGGCCCCGAACACCGAGGCGGCGCCCATGAGCACGGCTCCGAGGAGCAGCATACGGCGGGCACCGATCCGATCGACGGCACGTCCGCCGAGGAGCAGGAAGCCGCCGAGCCCGAGCGAGAAGGCGGAGACGACCCACTGAAGCGAGACGGGAGCGATACCGAGCTCCCGACCGATCTCCGGTAACGCGATATAGACGACGTTGAAATCTACCGACACGGTGAAGTGAGCCGCGGCAAGGACCCCGAGCGCAAGAGCGGGACGGCGCAGGCGGCGCGGCCGTTGCGCGGCTTCCTCGGCGGCGGAGGGTGTCGTGGGATCCATGAGTGCTTCCCGATCATTTAATCCAGCACTGAATAATTCAGCACGAGACTAAGCCAAGATACTTCAGCACACAACATTCCAGCGTGGTAACATTTGGCCATGGCCGGATGCGACACCGAACCCGACGAGATCGCCACGTGGGATACGGCGACGCTCGCCTTCCGCCTCCTCGACGAACGCGTGGAGCGCGACCTCCAGGGCACGGTCGATCTACCGCTGACCTACTACGAACTCCTCGTCCTGCTCTCCCAGGCAGAGGAGCACACCCTGCGGATGAGCGACCTCGCCGCACAAACCCACACCAAGCCCAGCCGGATCACCCACGCGGTCCGCAAACTCACCGAGGCCGGTCTGGTGGAACGCGTCCACTGCGAACACGACCGGCGGAGCTGGTTCGCGCACCTCACCGACCGGGGCCGCGAACTCCTCGACGAAGCGGGCCCGGTCCACGTGAAGAGCATGCGCACGAACCTGCTCGACGTCCTCACCCCGGAGCAGCGTGAACAGCTTCACGACATCAGTCGGACGCTCATCAAGCACCTGCAACACCCCTGAGCCCCAGGATCGCCGAACTGGCGCGCAACGCCAGCTCCGGCGGGTCTCAGAGGAATAGACCCTCCGAGGGCCCACTGGGAGTGCGGGTTGGTCGTAGAGCGCGGGCGGTCGGGTCACCGAGAAGAACACCGTGCCGGTCCTCGCCTCTGATCCAGCTCGCCCGGGGACCACAGGGGGAGCACGCCGTATAGCCCGACCTCTTCTCCGGGCGTAGTGCCGCTCGGTGTGGGCGGGGGACCTCCCGCACCCGCGTGGAAAGGGCACACCCCAAGAGCAGGAGAACCCTCCCTCACCCCGCAGCCCTCCGCTTGGCCCCGGCCATAAGGCACCCAGTGGGAACCACCTGCGAAACCTCCTACGAAGCATCCGCATAAGCGTGCGCGTAGGCCAGGACGTCGTTGACGTAGCTGCCCGAGCGGTTGTACGACAGAACCGCCGTCTCCCAGTCCGTCGTAGAACTCAGGTCACGGTCCCTGGCACACATGTATCGGGCTGCGGACAGGGCGGCGTCGTCGATGTTGTGCGGGTCCGGGACACCGCCGTCGAGTGACTCTCCCCAGGTGGACCAGGTTCCCGGGATGAACTGCATCGGGCCGATCGCCCGGTCCCACTCCGTGTCGCCGTCCAGTTCGCCGCCGTCGGTGTCCGGGACGGCCTGAGTGTTGTTGGTGCCGTCGAGCGGGATGCCGATGATGTCCACGGTCGTGTTCCCGTCCGGTCCCAGCTCACCGCCCGCGTAGGTGCCGTGTTGGGACTCCACGTACCCGATACCCGCGAGCGTCGGCCACGACAGCTGGCACGCGGGCTGGTCCGCGTCCAACACGAGCTGGGCGCTCGCGTAGCCCTCCAGGGCCCGGCGGGGCACCCCGCTGCTCTCCGAGACCTCGTCGAGCCACTCCTCACCCGGGCGGAGCGTCCCGTCATCGGGGCGGGACTGTTCATCGGCGCCGTCCCCGGCACCGTCGTCCCCCGCGCCGTCTTCCGCGGCAGCCTCCGCGGGCTCGCCGCCCTCCTCAGCGGTCACGCCGCTCTGCGCGGGCGGGCCGGTGAGCTGGTCGTGCGGAGGGGTCTCGATGGCCCCGTCGGTGGGGTCCGCCGAGGACGCGCTCGGCGGCTGCCATTCGTTGAGCGCGGTGGACACCTTGCCCGCCAGAACCACGACCCCCGCCGTCACCAGCAGGCACACGGCCAAGGTCAGGCTGACCGCGATCGCCGGTCCTCGCCGACGGCGTCGGCGGGTACCGGGCACGCTGTCACCCATGCGGTCCTCCAAGCAGAAGTCACTGTCGCGTCATGGGACACCAAAGCACGCACCATAGTTGCACACCGTTGCCAGCCGACCGCACAGCCCGCTGGGAAACCGCCGCCACCGCCGCCAAGGCGAAAGGCGCCCCGGCCGCCACCAAGACGAAGGGCACCCCGGCCGTCCAGGGTGCCCTCTGCGCTGTCGTCAGCGCCGATTGTGGTCCGCTCCCCTACCGGTGGGGGTTCACCACGACCTCGACGCGCTGGAACTCCTTCAGGTCCGTGTAACCCGAGGTGGCCATGGTCCGGCGCAGAGCACCCATGAGGTTCATGGAGCCGTCGCTGGTGGAGGCCGGGCCGTGCAGGATCGACTTGAGGTCGCCGATGGTGCCGACCCCGACGCGCTCGCCGCGAGGCAGCTCGTTGTGGTGGGCCTCGCTGCCCCAGTGGTAGCCGCCGCCGGGCGCCTCGGTGGCGCGGGCCAGCGGGGAGCCGACCATGACACCGTCCGCACCGCAGGCCAGGGCCTTGGCGATGTCACCGCTGCCGGTCATGCCGCCGTCGGCGATGAGGTGTACGTAGCGGCCGCCGGACTCGTCGAGGTAGTCGCGGCGGGCCGCGGCGACGTCACCGATGGCGCTGGCCATCGGGACGGCCACACCCAGCACGGAGCGGGTGGTGTGGCCGGAGCCGCCGCCGAACCCGACCAGCACGCCGGCGGCACCCGTACGCATCAGGTGCAGGGCCGCGGAGTAGGTGGCGCAGCCGCCGACCACAACGGGGACGTCGAGGTCGTAGATGAACTGCTTGAGGTTGAGCGGCTCGGCCCGGCCGGAGACGTGCTCGGCGGAGACCGTGGTGCCGCGGATGACGAAGATGTCGACCCCGGCGTCCACGACGGCCTTGTGGTACTGGGCGGTGCGCTGCGGTGACAGACGGGCGGCCGTGACCAGGCCCGCGTCGCGGATCTCCTCGATGCGGCGGCCGATCAGCTCTTCCTGGATCGGCGCCGCGTAGATCTCCTGGAGCCGCTGGGTCGCCGCGACGTCGTCGAGTTCGCGAATCTCCTGGAGCAGCGGCTCCGGGTCCTCGTAGCGGGTCCACAGCCCTTCGAGGTCCAAGACGCCGAGGCCGCCCTGCTCACCGACCGCGACGACGGTCTTGGGCGAGGCGACACTGTCCATGGGGCTGACGACCAGGGGCGTCTCGAACCGGTAGGCGTCGATCTGCCAGGCGATCGACACCTCCTCCGGGTCGCGAGTCCGTCGCGCGGGCACGATCCCGATCTCGTCGAGTTCGTAGGCACGACGCCCGTTCTTGCCCAGCCCGATCTCCACCTGAGCCAACTCTTCGCTTCCCCTCTGACGTGCGGCACCGGTCGGTCGACCGGCGCATGACCGCGGAGGCGAGTCTATCTGCCCGCGGTCCGCTGCTTAGCGCGCCCAGCGCCCTTCCTAGCTGGCGATGGCTAGCGGGCGTTGTAGTTGGGCGCCTCGACGGTCATCTTGATGTCGTGGGGGTGGCTCTCACGCAGGCCCGCGCTGGTGATGCGCATCAGCTGCCCGCGCTCGGTGAGCTCGGGGATGGTACGTGTTCCCGCGTACCACATGGACTGGTGCAGACCGCCGATGAGCTGGTGGGCGACGGCGGAGAGCGGTCCGCGGAACGGCACCTGGCCTTCGATGCCCTCGGGGACGAGCTTGTCCTCGGAGGAGACCTCGGCCTGGGCGTATCGGTCCTTGGAGAAGGAGCGGCCGCGCATGGCTCCCAGGGATCCCATGCCGCGGTAGGCCTTGAACTGCTTGCCGTTGATGAAGATCAGCTCGCCGGGGCTCTCCTCGACACCGGCGAGGAGGCTGCCGAGCATGACGGTGCTGGCACCGGCGACGATGGCTTTGGCGATCTCACCGGAGTACTGCAGGCCGCCGTCGGCGATCAGGGGCACGTCGGCGGGGCCGCAGGCCTTGCCCGCCTCGAGGATGGCGGTGAGCTGCGGGGCGCCCACACCGGCGACGACGCGGGTGGTGCAGATGGAACCCGGGCCCACACCGACCTTGATCGCGTCGGCCCCGGCGTCGATGAGCAGTTGGGCGCCAGCGCGGGTGGCGACGTTGCCCGCGACGATGTCGGCACGGGAGTTGGCCTTGAGTTTGGCGATCATGTCGGCGAGGCCGGACGAGTGGCCGTGCGCGGTGTCGACGACGATGAAGTCCACGCCGGCGTCGAGGAGGTTCTTGGCGCGCTCCTCCGCCTCGGGGCCGACACCGACCGCGCCGCCGACCACGAGGCGGCCGTCGGCGTCCTTCGTGGCGTTGGGGAACTGCTCGCTCTTGATGAAGTCCTTGACGGTGATCAGGCCGCGCAGCCGGTTCTGGGCGTCGACCAGGGGCAGCTTCTCGACCTTGTGCTTGCGCAGCAGCTCGAAGGCCTGGGCACGGCTGACGCCGACGGGGGCGGTGACCAGGTTCTCGGTGGTCATGACGTCGCGCACCAGGCGGGAGCGGTCGTCCTCGAAGCGCATGTCGCGGTTGGTGACGATGCCGAGGAGCGTTCCCTTGGTGTCGGTGACCGGGACGCCGGAGATGCGGTAGTGGGCGCACAGCCGCTCAACCTCGGCGAGGTCGTCATCGGGCTGACAGGTGACCGGGTCGGTGACCATGCCCGCCTCGGAGCGCTTCACGAGGTCGATCTGACCGGCCTGGTCCTCGACGGAGAGGTTCCGGTGCAGGACGCCGGCCCCGCCCTGGCGGGCCATCGCCACGGCCATGCGGGCCTCGGTGACGGTGTCCATCGCGGCGGAGAGCAGCGGGATGCTGAGCGTGATGTTGCGGGAGAGTTTGGTGGCGGTGTCCACATCGCCGGGCTGGAGGTCGGAGTAGCCGGGTACCAGCAGGACGTCGTCGTAGGTCAATCCCGGCGGGAGCAGTTTGTCCCCGTAGTCGCTGTTGTCCTGGCTCATGACACAACCTCCGCTGTTCCCGGCAACACCTGCGCGGATCGCCCCCGCGTGTCGTCTCATCCTAGGTCGTCACCCCGCTGGGCCTAGGTGGAATGCGGTGTTCGCCCCGTCACCCCGGTCACGAAGTGATGAAGGCCACGCCGGGCCGGCCCGCGCAGTGCGGGGCACCGCACCGGCGAGCGGTCACCGAGGGGAGGCGCCACGGTAGTAACGGCAGTAGCCGCGGACCCGTGGGCGGGAGGCGCAGGCGCGCCGGCCCGGGTAGGGCGAGCGGCCGTGCTTATGGGAGGACGCGGTTCGCCAGGGCCACCTTCCGAAGCCGAGCAATAGCTCGGTGCTGGGCAACCCGTACCGCGCCTGCCGACATGCCAAGGAGATGTCCCGTCTCGTCTGCTGTAAGTCCTGTGATCACTCGCATGACCAGCAACCTGCGCTGCTGGTCGGGCAACTCGTCGAGGAGGTCTCTGGCCCGCTGCGCCTCGATCACGCGGACCGTGGCCTCCTCCGGCCCCGGCCCGTCGTCCGGCTGCTCGGGAACGGTGTCGGTGGGCACCGTCTCCACCCTGCCCGCGACGCGCAGGGTGTCAGCGACCTTGTGCGCGGCGATCCCGTACACGAAGGAGGCGAAGGGCCGACCTCGGTCCTGGTAGCGGGGGATCGCCGAGAGCAGGGCTATGCACACCTCCTGCGCGACGTCGTCGGAGTAGTGCGCCAGCCCGGCCACCCGCGCCAAGCGGGTACGGCAGTAGCGAACCACCATGGGTCGGACCTCGCGCAGCAGCGAGTCCATGGCCCCGTCGTCCCCCTGGACGGCGAGTGACCCCAGATGGTTCAACCCCGTGTCGCGCGCCGCGGTATCCGCCTCGTGGTGTTGCCCGGGCGTATGAGTCCGCTGCGCGGTAACGCCCCCCCGGGCGCCTGTATCCGTCACGTAACGAATGATGCCCGCACTCAGGGACCCAACCACTCCAATCACCAACTACGGAATGGTTACATTTTGGGAAAATAGCCTGAAAACGGCACACAGGAACGGGTGTCGAACGCCACTCGCGTGGTAGTGCGCCGGGGGTGGGACGCCACCGCGTTCCACCCCCGGCCCGGGTTCGCACCCGGTACTGCGTCGCTACCAGCAGGCTCCGCTACCAACGGGACCCGCTCGTGCGCGCGGCCCTTCTCGGCCGGCCCTGCCCGTTAGTGGGCGTGGCCGTCGCCCTCGTCCTCCTCGGGCTTGTCCGCGACCAGCACCTCGGTGGTCAGCAGCATGCCCGCGATGGACGCGGCGTTCTGGACGGCCGAGCGGGTGACCTTGACCGGGTCGATGATGCCCTCGGCGGCCAGATCGCCGTAAACGCCGGTGTTGGCGTTGTAGCCGTGGCCGACCGGCAGCTCGGAGACGCGGTGCGTGACAACGTAGCCCTCA
This sequence comes from Nocardiopsis nanhaiensis, assembly GCF_054778635.1. Taxonomy (NCBI): domain Bacteria; kingdom Bacillati; phylum Actinomycetota; class Actinomycetes; order Streptosporangiales; family Nocardiopsidaceae; genus Nocardiopsis; species Nocardiopsis nanhaiensis. Next base: position 23,426 of record NZ_BAAGZJ010000053.1, on the reverse strand, counting down.
GCGCCAGCGTTCTCCGCGATCCACCGGGCCGGCTCGACCAGGGCGCGGCGGACGATCGCCGCACCGGTGGCCTCGTCGCCGGTCAGGCCCAGGTCGTCCAGGGCGGTTGAAGCGTGCACCAGGGAGGCGCCGCCGCCGGAGACGATGCCCTCCTCGATGGCCGCGCGAGTCGCCGAGATGGCGTCCTCGAGGCGGTGCTTCTTCTCCTTGAGCTCGACCTCGGTGGCCGCGCCGACGCTCAGGACCGAGACGCCGCCCGCGAGCTTGGCCAGGCGCTCCTGGAGCTTCTCGCGGTCCCAGTCGGAGTCGCTAGCCTCGATCTCGTTGCGGATCTGGCGGACCCGGTCGTCCACCTCGGACTGCTCGCCACCGCCGTCGACGATGGTCGTGGTGTCCTTGGTGATGGTGATGCGGCGGGCGCTGCCCAGCACGTCCAGGTCGGCGTTCTCCAGGGACAGGCCGACCTCCTCGGAGATGACCTGGCCGCCGGTCAGCACGGCGATGTCCTGGAGCATGGCCTTGCGGCGCTCACCGAAGCCGGGCGCCTTGACGGCGGCGACGTTGATGGTGCCGCGCATCTTGTTGAGCACGAGGGCGCCCAGGGCGTCCCCCTCGACGTCTTCGGCGATGATCAGCAGCGGCTTCTTGCTCTGCAGGACCTGCTCGAGCAGCGGCAGCAGCTCGTTCAGGTTGCCGATCTTGCCCTGGCTGATGAGGATCAGGCTGTCGTCGAGGACGGCTTCCTGGCGGTCGGCGTCGGTGACGAAGTACGGGGACACGTAGCCCTTGTCGAACTGCATGCCCTCGGTGAAGTCGAGGTCCAGACCGAAGGTCGGGGACTCCTCCACCGTGATGACGCCGTCCTTGCCGACCTTGTCGAAGGCCTCGGCGATCAGGTCGCCGATCTGGGCGTCCTGCGCGGAGTTGGTCGCCACGTAGGCGATGTCCTCGCGCTCCTTGATCGGCACGGCACGGCTGAGCAGGGTGTCCGACACCTGGGTCGCGGCCGCGTCGATGCCCTTCTTCATGGCCATCGGGGACGCGCCCGCGGCCACGCTGCGGATGCCCTCGCGAACCAGCGCCTGCGCCAGCACGGTGGCGGTGGTGGTGCCGTCACCGGCGGCGTCGTTGGTCTTGGTGGCGACCTCCTTGACCAGCTGGGCGCCCAGGTCTTCGTAGGGCAGGTCCAGCTCGATCTCACGGGCGACGGTCACACCGTCGTTCGTGATGGTGGGGGCGCCGAACTTCTTGTCGATGACGACGTTGCGGCCGCGCGGGCCGAGCGTCACCTTGACGGCGTCTGCGAGGCGGTCGACGCCCCGCTCGAGGGCGCGGCGGGCGTTGTCCTCGAACTCCAGGATCTTCGGCATGTGTGAGTGCTTCCTCTAACCGTTCGGGTCAAAAACGAACATCCCGCCCGCCCGGCTTCGAGGGCCGACCGGTGCGGGATGTCGATGGCTTTTCGCCTGTGGCTCTGGGCCGAGAACTACTTCTCGACGACCGCGAGGATGTCGCGGGCGGAGAGCACCAGGTACTCCTGGCCGTCGTACTTGACCTCGGTGCCGCCGTACTTGCTGTAGAGGACGACATCGCCGATGTTCACGTCGAGGGCGACGCGCTTGCCGCTGTCGTCGAGGCGACCGGGACCCACGGCCAGGACCTCACCCTCCTGGGGCTTCTCCTTGGCGGTGTCCGGGATGACCAGGCCGGACGCGGTGGTCTGCTCGGCCTCCAGGGTCTTGACCACGACGCGGTCCTCGAGCGGCTTCAGCACGGTCTTGGTGGCGGTCGACACTGTGTGACCTCCCCCTTCAAAGTCTCGGAGTACTGACGTCAGCCCGTGCGAAGGCACGGACCGACTGCGTAAAAGGGGCGACCGCGGCGGCCTGTCGTCGCGGGTGCCAGACCGGCCTCGTCGCATTTAGCACTCTACCCCTGAGAGTGCCAGAATGGAAATGTGGAGGGAGCCCTGGCCACGGGGGGCGGCTCCACCACACAGTCGTGCCCACAGCAGGAGGATCCATGCGCGTGCCCGCCTTCTCGGCACTGCTCACCGAAACGGGGCGGGAGGTCCTGGCGGGGGTGGATCCGACGGCCGCCACCAAGGACGCTCTGGCCACCGCCTCACGCCTGCGCGAGGACCCGCGCGTGGCCGCCCTCGACCCGGAGATCCCGGCGTCGGAACTGGTCAACGCGGTCATGACCCAGATCATCCTGCGCGAACGAGGACGGGCCAAATTCGGGGAGAACGCCGAGCGAATGTTCTTCACCCCGAACGGCCTGGAACAGTCCACGCGCCGCTCAGTGGCCGAGTATCGCGCGCAGCGAACAGCCCGGCTCCTACCCGCCGGGGTCCGCAGCGGGACACCGGCGGGCGACCTGTGCTGCGGGGTCGGGGCCGACCTGCTGGCTCTGGCCGGACAGGGCGTGGCGGTGGAGGGCGTGGACGCCGATCCGCTGACCGTCGCGGTGGCCCGCGCCAATATCGAAGCACTCGGGCTGGCGGAACGGGCCCGGGTCCGCGAGGGCGAGGTCGACGCTGATACGGGGGGCGACTACCCCCTGGTGTTCTGCGACCCGGCCCGGCGGGGCGGTCGCGGCCGGGTGTTCGACCCCTCCGCCTACTCTCCCCCGTGGGATGTGGCCACGCGGCTGGCCGAAAGCGCGGAGGCGGCCTGTCTGAAGGCGGCCCCCGGCATCCCGCACGAGGCGCTCTCCCCCGCGGCTTCGACCGAGTGGATCTCGGTGGACGGCGAGCTGAAGGAGACCGCGCTGTGGTTCGGCGCCCTGGCCGAGGGACCGGGCCCGCGCCGACGGGCGACCGTGCTGCACGAGCGCGCGGGCCTGCTCGCGCGCGAAGGTTCGGTGGCACACCTGGACGCCGACCCCGACCTGGGCCCCGCTCCGGTTGCCGACGCACGGCGCTACCTCTACGACCCGGACCCCGCCGTCGTGCGGTCCCACCTGGTGGCGGAGGCGGCTGCCCGGGTCGACGGCGCACTGCTGGACGAGCGCATCGCCTATTTCACCTCGGACCAGGCGGTGCGCTCACCCCTGTGGCGCGCACTGGAGGTCCTGGAGTTCGCGCCCTTCTCCCTCAAGCGCCTGCGCGCCTCCGTACGCTCCCATCGGGCCGGAACAGTAACAATCAAGAAACGCGGCTCGGCGGTGGATACCGAGAAACTCCGCCGGGACCTACGGGCGTCCGGACCGGAATCGGTGACGATCGTTCTCACCCGCATAGGAGAAAAGCCCTTCTACCTGCTATGCCGCGAGCTGGAGGCCTCAGCGGCCTCCTGATCCGGCCCGGTGGCGTCGACGCGAGGCCCTCGATCGCATTCACGCACACGGCGCGCAGACCATATCGTTACCTCCCACACCCACATCTTTGGCCATCCCCTGGGGATGGCAGGGGTGATGTCGTTAAACTGGCGCCGCTGAATTCTTTCCCTTCTCATGGGTTCCCCGGAAGGCCGTGTTTGTTGGATCCGCCGCGCGGTTCAGCCAACGTACGCACCGCGCCCGCCGTGCATACGCACAGTCACGCTTTGATCACAGTGGGACACAAGTGGCGCGGGCCGACGCCCAGCCGGGGACCATCGGGAACCCGCCCTCCCTGCGGAATCCCCGTGCAATGATCCGGGCACGGACGGGAGCGCCAGAACCATAAGGAGCACTCGGTGGAACAGACCAATCACAACTTCCTCACCGGGGGAGGTCAGGCCGGTGTCTCCGACCGGATGCGTGACCTGCTCTCCCAGGCGGCCCAGGAGCACGTCTCCGAACAGAAGTCCCAGGGTGCGGTCAGCGAGGAGATGCGCCAACGGCTCGAAGGTATGGAGTGGCTGCTCCGGGAACTGCGCGAACGGGAACTCGCCTCCCTCGCCGAGTCGATCACCGCGGTCGACGGCCGGATCGACGACTTCCTCGCCCGGCCGCCGCAGTGGGCGGAGACCCTCGCCGAGCACATAGAGGTCGTCGGTCAGCAGATCAAGCCCCTGTCAGAGATGCCGTCGCTGAGGGCGGACACGCACCGCATCGCCGGGCACCTGGACACCGCTCTCACCCGTCTCCAGCGCATGGCCGAGACCGGCAACCGCACCGCCGAACAGGTCGCCGACCTGGGCGAGCGCGTCAACGCGCTGGGCGAGACCTTCGGCACCCGCCTGGACGCCCTGGACACGGCCCTGGAGACTCTGAGCAGCCGGACAGAGGCGATCGAGGCTTCGCTGACCTCGCTGGACACCACGCTCGGCGAGCGCCACGAGGAGCTCGGCAGCACGATCCGCACGGGCCTGTCCGAAAGCAAGGACGAGCTCGCCGAGGCGATCGGGCAGAGCCGTGAAACCCTGTCCGCCGCCGTCAAGGAGAGCAGGGAGGCACTCGACTCCGCGAGCACCGCGCTCGGTGAGAACGTCACCTCCTCCCTCACCGCGTCCCTCGAAGAGCGCACGTCCGAGCTGCGCGGCTTCGTCGAGGAGCGCACGGCGGAGCAGTACGAGGCCCTGCTGGCCAAGCTCCAGGAGAACACCGGCGAGCTGGGCGAGCGCACCACTGCCCTGACCGAGCAACTGAGCACGCTCGCCACCTCCTCCGGTGAGCGGCACGAGACCCTGGCCCAGGAGCTGCGCGACCTCGCCGCCACCGCCAAGGAGCGCCACGAGACCCTGACCGGCAAGGTCACCGAGAGCGTCGACCAGCTCAACACCCAGGCCGAGGAGAACCACGCGGAGGCCGCGGCCGCCGTCGCCGACGTCACCGGTTCGCTCGCCAAGCTGCGCGAGAACCACGACAAGTCCCTGAACGAGCTCCGATCGCACCTGCGCCAGCGCCTCGCCGAGCTGGACGAGCAGTTCGAGCTGGGCCGCACCGAGGCCCGCGAGCACGCCGAAGCCACGGCCGAGGAGCTGCGTGCCTCGGTGGCCGAGCGCATCGACGCCCTCACCGCCCGGAACGCCGAGGACGCGGAGAAGGTCGCGACCGACCTCACCGAACTGCGCAGCTTCGTGGGTGCGGAGCACTCCAAGCTGGCCGACTCCGTCGAGGAGCGGCACCAGTCACTGACCGAGGCGCTCACCGAGCAGGCCGAGTCCCACCGGACCGCGCTCGACGAGCGGCTGGAGCGGCACCGCGAGGGCCTCAACAGCAAGGTGGACAACCACCTCTCGCAGATCACCGGCAAGGTCGACCACGAGCTCGGCCGCCTCACCGACCGGTTCGACACCTTCGAAGGGCACTTCGAAGGCAGCTTCGAGGGCATCGAAGGAAAGATCGACGGGGTCGACGGCCGGATCGACGGCCTCAACGGCCGCTTGGACGGGCTCGACGGCCGGGTCAACGGGGTCGAGGGCCAGTTCGAGGGTGTCAGCGGACACTTCGAGGGTGTCGACGGCCGCATGGAGGCCATCGACGACCGCTTGGAGGCGCTCAACCAGCGCCTCAACCAGCTGCCCCAGTCCCTGGAGGTCAGCGAGCTGCACCGCCGCCTCACCGAGCTGACCGAGCGCCCGTTGTTGGACCACTCCGGCAAGCTCGACGAGATCGACGCGCACGTCACCTCCGCGGTCGAGCCGGTCATCCGCGAGCTCAAGCAGCACCCGGACCGCCAGGAGTTCGAGGAGACCGTCACCGAGGCGGTCGAGAACTCGCACGACGACATCACCAAGCGGTTCTCCTCCTTGGAGGAGACGGTGCTCGCCCTGGCCGAGGCGCTCCTGCGCCCGGGCCGGGACGGAAAGAAGAAGCGCCGCCGCGACGACGATGACGACGATGACGAGTAGGCAGCCGAGCAACCCCGAGGGCCCCGGTCCCCTCGGGGTAGGGGGCCCGGGGGTCAGTCCAGGTCGTTGAGGAAGGCAGCCATGTCTGCGGCGATCCGGTCGGGCTGCTCCCCGTTGACGGCGTGGGAGGCGCCCGGGTAGAGCACGGCTGTGCCGTCGGGCAGGACCCTTTCGGCGGTCTCGAAGGCCTCCCGGCCGTCGTGCATGACGGAGTCCTCCGCGATGATCGCCAGCACGGGCATGTCGAGCCCGGCCAGCTGCTCCTCGGTGATCCTGGTGGGCTGCGGCAGGCGCAGGGTGTAGTGCCGCATGCCCGTCTCGATCATCTCGGCGACCGGGACGTCCTCCACCGGGGCGCCGCCCGCCGTCCAGGAGTTGAACCCGTCGCGCCAGGAGCGCGGCAGCCACGACAGCGACGCCGGGATGGCACGCACCATCGTGCCCACGGGCATGTCCGCGAAGACGTACACGGGGTCGATGACGGTCACCGTGCTGATCAGGTCCGGCTGCCGGATCGCGAGGTTCACGGCGGTCCAGCCGCCGATGGAGAGCCCGACCAGGTGGAAACCGTCCCCGGGGAGGCCCCGCAGGGTCTGGTGCAGCCACAGCGCCTGGTCCCCGTCGTCCTCGATCGGCCGATCCTGCACGCTCATGCCCGGCTCGCCGAGCAGGTCGACCGTGTAGACGTCGCCGGTCGCCAGCATCGCCGGCAGGTTGTCCGCCCACACAGGGCTGGCCGACGCGCGGCCGGGCAGGAGCACCAACGGGATGTCCCGGTCGGCTGACCCGGCGAACCGGTAGACCCGCACGACACCGAAGTCGGTGCGCACGTCGAGCGTCTCGTCGGGTTCGGGCAGACCGGCGAAGGCCTCGACGTACGCCTGCTCGAACTCGTCGCGGCCGGAACCGCTCGTCCAGGTCCCCACCTGTGCGGCCCGGGGCAGGACCACAGCCACCAGCGCCACGGCGAGGGCACCGGCCCCCAGGGACATCAGCACACGGCGGCGCCGACCAGGTCGATGGACTGGTAATCCGGCACCCATACCCGACTCCTAACCGATCGGTTAATAATTCAACCGTACGGTAGAATCCCGACCATGGCAAAAGTGCGATCCGGTGCCCGGGACCGGGGCCGAAGAGAACTCACCCTGACCGAGAAGGCACGCAGGGAACAGCTCATCGAGGTCACCGTCGAACAGATCGCCGCACACGGCTACGGCGGGACCTCCCTCTCCCGCATCGCCGACGGCGCGGGCATCACCAAGGCAGCGGTGCTCTACCACTTCCCCTCCAAGTCGGCCGTCGTCCGCGCGGCCTACGAGCACGTCCTGGAGTCACTGGTCGGGCGCGTGGGCACAGCCGTCGAGGAGGCCGGACCCGAGCGGGCTCCGGCCGCCTACATCCGCGCGATGATCGGCTACCTGCGGGACAACCCCGGACACACCCGCGTGATCGTCGAGGCGAGGACACACGATGAGGGAGGACACGAGCCCAGCGAGCGCTGGGGGCCCCTAGCGGGGCTCCTCGCGTCGGCGCGCGGCGACCGGTCCGGCGACGCCGTGCCGGACCCGCGCACTCTCGCAATCATCGTTGGCGGCGCCATCGACGCGATCGTGGCCGAGCAGCTCGCCGACCCCGACTACGACACCGCGGCCGCCGCCGAGCAGCTCGTCGACATGCTCTCCACCGCGCTGCTCCCCTAGGGCCCCTGCGGATAGGTGTCCGCCGGGGCCGACTCCGCTCAGCTGGTTGAGGCCCGGGTCAGGGAGTGAAGACGACCTTGCCGAACAGCTCCCCGTCGGCCATCGCCCGGAAGCCGTCGCGCGCGTCCTTCAACGGCAGCACCCGGTCGATCTCCGGGCGCACGCCGGTGCGCACGCACATCTCCGCCAGGGCCGCCAGCTCCTCTCTGGTGCCCATGGTGGAGCCCAACACCCGGAGCTGGAGGAAGAACACCCTGGAGAGCTCGGCGGAGGGGGCGTCCCCGCTGGTCGCGCCGCAGGTGATGATGGCGCCGCCCGGCCTGAGCGCACGGAGCGAGTGCTTCCAGGTGGCCTGGCCGACCGAGTCGAAGACCGCGTCCACCTTCTCCGGCAGGCGCTCGCCGGACGGCACCGCCGCGTATGCGCCCAGTTCCAGGGCCCTGTCCCGCTTCTCCTCGCTCCGGCTGGTGACGTACACCCGGTGCCCGACCTGGCTGGCCAGCTTGACCAGCGCCACCGAGACCCCTCCCCCTGCGCCCTGCACGAGCACAGTGGAGCCGGGCCGCAGGTCGGACTTGCCGAACAGCATGCTGTAGGCGGTCAGCCACGCGGTCGGCAGGCACGCGGCCTCCTCGAAGGAGAGTTCGGGGGGTTTCGGCACCAGGTTCTCCCTGGGAACCAGCACCTTCTCCGCGAGGGTTCCGTCGTAGACCTCGGAGAGAAGCGAGTACCGGGGGGTCTTGCCGGGCTTGGCGGGCTCGGTGACCACCCCGTGCACGATGACCTCGTTGCCGTCCTCGTCGACACCGGCGGCGTCCCCGCCCAGGATCATCGGCAGCCGGTCCTCGCCCAGCGCGACCCCGCGCAGGCTCCAGATGTCGTGGTGGTTGAGCGAGGCGGCCCTGACCCGGACCGTCGTCCACCCCTCACGGGGTTCGGGGTCCGGGCGCTCGCCCGCCTCCAGACCGGAGAGCGGTTCGTCGAACGAGATGTGTGCTGCGGTGATGGCGAACATACCCGTACCCAACCATGCCGCCCGAGCCGGGTTCTAGTCCCGGTCAAATGTCGAAGAACATGGTGAACCGGCTGAAGAATCCGAGCACGAGGAAGGCCAGCAAGCAGATGAGCGCGGTTTCCAGGTCCCCTTGGGTGAGGGCGTAGATGCCCACGACCACCGCGGCCAGCGTGAGGATGCTCAGCACACAGCCCACACCCATCAGCAGTTCCTCACCGAAGACCAACAGGGCGATGACCCCGCCTACCCCGAGCAATCCCAGAACGATGAACACGACACCCTCCCTTCCGTCCGCGCACGCCGCCCCGTCACCGGCGACCGCGCGGACCTCAATGGTGCGGAGAAGCGCTCCCGGCCGCTATCGGCAACCTTTCAGGGTGCGCACCACCGGTCCCCCACGCACCGAGAAGCCCCGCCGGTCCGGTACGGATCGGCGGGGCCCAAGGGAAACGGTTCGACTACACGGCCAGCGGGGAGCCCACCGGGAGGGAGGTGTCTGTGGCCAGTTCCAGGGACGACGGCGGCATCCCGGCGGAGAGCACCTCGGCGCCGAGGGCGGCGATCATCGCGCCGTTGTCCGTGCACAGGCGGGGACGGGGGACGCGGAGTTCGATCCCGGCCTCCTGGCAGCGCTGTTCGGCCAGGGCGCGCAGCGCGGAGTTGGCCGCCACCCCGCCGCTGATCACCAGGGTGCTCACCCCGTGTTCGACGCAGGCGTCGACCGCCTTGCGGGTGAGCACGTCCACCACCGACTCCTGGAAGGCGGCGGCGATGTCGGCGACCACGAGCGGGTAACCCTTGCGGTCGGAGTCCTCCACGTGGCGGGCGACCGCGGTCTTGAGCCCGGAGAAGGAGAAGTCGTAGGTCCCGTCGCCCCACTTTCCGCGCGGGAAACGGATCGCCTTCGGATTGCCCCGCTGGGCGTGCTTGTCGATGGGCGGCCCTCCCGGATAGGGCAGCTCCAGCAGCCGGGCGACCTTGTCGTAGGCCTCACCTGCCGCGTCGTCGACCGTGTCACCGAGCGACACCACGTCGGTGGCGAGGTCGTTCACCAGCAGCAGGGAGGTGTGGCCGCCAGACACGAGGAGGGCGATCGAGGGCTTGGGGAGGGGCCCGTGCTCCAGCTGGTCGACGGCGACGTGTCCAACCAGGTGATTGACCCCGTACAGCGGCTTTCCGAGCGCCATGGCGTAGGCCTTGGCGGCGGAGACCCCCACGAGGAGCGCACCGGCCAGACCGGGACCCGCGGTGACGGCGACGGCGTCGACGTCGGACAGCTTCACCCCCGCGTTGTCCAAGGCCCGGTGCACGGTGGGCGTCATCGCTTCTAGGTGGGCGCGGCTGGCCACCTCGGGCACGACACCACCGAAGCGCACGTGCTGGTCGACGCTGGAGGCCACCGAGTCGCCGAGCAGCTCACAGCCGCGGACCAGGGCCACACCGGTTTCGTCGCAGGACGTCTCGATCCCCAGGATCAACGGCTCACTCATGGCTCCCCTTCTCCGCGACGCGCCGCATGACGATCGCGTCCGCCCCCTTGTAGTAGCCCCGGCGCACACCGATCGCCTCGAAACCGAAGCGCTTGTACAGGTCCTGGGCGCGCGGGTTGTCCGAGCGCACCTCGAGGAACATGTGGGCGACACCGCGCGCCTCGGCCTGGTTCAGGAGTTCGGTGAGCAGGGCACGGCCGACCCCCTGCCCCCAGACGCTCTCGGTGACGGCCATGGTCTGCACATCGCCCTCGGGCGGGACGAACCGCAGCCCGGCGTAGCCGACGACGGCACCGTCGGACTCGGCCACCACGTAGTGGCGGCTGGCGGTCTCGCCGAACTCGTCGCGGAGCATGCCCTCGCTCCAGGCGTCCTCCGGGAACAGGGCGCGTTCCAGGACCATGACGGCCGGCACGTCTTCGGTCGTCATCGGGCGCAGCCGCACCCGCGCGTTTACTTCACCCACTGTCGGACCTTCTTCGGAGCGCCGGGCGCGATCGCGTCGGGACGGCGCAGGTAGAGGGGGTTGGGTTCGGGCAGGCTCTCCCCGCTGTGCAACCGGAGGAGAGCCAGTTCGGCCATGGCGGCCGCGTCCGGGAGCAGCGGCTCCTGAGCCTCCTGGCCGAGCGCCTCGGCGTGCATCCGGGCGCCTTCCCCGACCAGCGGCAGGCCCTCGGTGTCGATCTCAGCGGGCCGGTCGACGCGCACCTCGCCCACGCGGGTGAGGTGGTCGTCATAGCGCGCCCAGAACACCTCCTTGCGGCGGGCGTCGGTCAGGCCCAGGAACGGATCCGTCCGCTTGGTCGCGAAGGCCAGCGCGTCCAGGGTCGCGACCCCGTGGCAGGGGACGCCCAGGGCGTCGGCCAGGGCGTGGCCGGTGGCCAGGCCGACCCGCAAGCCCGTGTAGGGACCCGGTCCGGTGCCGACCGCGACGTGGTCGAGGTCGCTCAGGACCAGCCCCGACTCGTCCAGGAGGCCCTGGATGGCGGGTGTGAGGAGTTCGCCGTGGCGGCGCGCGTCCACCGAACTCGCACTGGCGCGCAGCGTGAAGGCACCGTCGGGGTCGGTCTCGCCGATGGCGGCGGTCACCGCGGGGGTGGCGGTGTCGAAGGCCAAGAGCAGCACGGGTGTCCGCCTATCCGTTGCCGGCTGCGCTGCCGGGCAGGTCTGTGTCGGCCCACCGGGCGCCGACCGGGCGCAGATGGACGATGCGTGTGTCGTCGGGATGGCGCTCGATCCGGATCTCCAGCCGGTCGTCGGCCAGTCCTTCGGCCACGTCCTCTCCCCACTCGACGACGGTGACGGAATCGGGGAGGGTCATGTCCAGGTCGATGTCGTCGATCTCGTCGGGTCCGCCGAGCCGATAGGCGTCGACGTGCACGAGGGCGGGTCCGCCGACCAGTGAGGGGTGGATCCGGGAGATGACGAAGGTGGGCGAGGTGACCGGCCCTCGAACGCTCAGGCCCTGTCCCAGGCCTTGGGTGAAGGTGGTCTTACCCGCGCCCAACGGCCCGGAGAGGATGATCAGGTCTCCGGGGCGGGAGAGGGCGGCGAGGTCACGGCCGAGAACGCGCATGTCCTCGTCCGTCGCGGCCGTGACCGCTCGGACGGCGGGCGCGCCTGTGGCGGTGGCTGTGGTGTCTGTCATCGTTCTCGTCAGTGTCGGTGGTGGTCGGGCGGCGACCGAGCGCGCCTATAGGTCCCTCTTCACCCAGGTTAGGCGGGTTGGAGGCGGTTCGTGACCGTTATCGGGAAGAGCGTTGGCCCCCGCTGACGTACTCGCGGGGCACCCGGACACCGACCCGCGTGACGATCTCGTACGGGATGGTGTCCAGGGCCTCGGCCCAGTCCTCGGCGGTCGGGACGGCCGGATACTCGTTCGGATCGCCGAACAGTACCGCGTACTCGCCTGCCTCCACCGGGTCGTCTCCCACATCGACAACAAACTGGTCCATACAGACTGTTCCCGCGATGGCGCGAGGACGGCCGCCGAGGAGGACGGGGCCCTTGTTGGTGGCGGCCCGGGGAACGCCGTCTGCGTAGCCCAGCGGCACGAGGGCCAGCGTGGTCGCGTTCTCGGTGAAGTAGCGGTGACCGTAGGAGACACCGCTGCCCTCGGGCACCCGCTTAGTGAGGGCGACCTTGGACTCGAGGGTCATCGCGGGCCGCAATCCGGGCACGTCGTAATCGGGAATCGGGCAGAGTCCGTAACTAGCAATTCCACCGCGGACCAGATCGAAACGCGCCTCCGGAAGGGTCAGCAGCGCGGCCGAGTTGGCGATGTGGCGGACCTCGGGGGCCAGCCCCGCCTTGTCCGCGACCTCCAGCGCCTCGTGGAACACCTCGAGTTGCGCCCGGATGGACGGGTGCCCGGGTTCGTCGGCACAGGCGAAGTGCGACCACACCCCGCTCACCTTCAGAACGCCTTCCTCCTCCGCCCGCGCGGCGGCACCGACCACCGGCTCCCAGTCCGCCTGGTCGACACCGCCCCGGTGCAGACCGGTGTCGGCCTTCAGCTGTACTCGGGCGACCCGGCCCAGGCGGCGGGCCTCCGCGATCACCTCGTCCAAGACGGCGCGGCCGCTCACTCCGAGGTCGATGCCGGCCTCGATCGCCTCGCCCACCGGTTCGCCGGGCGGGATGATCCACGACAGCACCGGAACGGTGATCCCGGCCCGGCGCAGCTCCAGCCCCTCCTTGATGAACGCCGTGCCCAACCAAGTCGCGCCGCCCGCGATCAGCGCGTGCGCGGCGGGCAGCATCCCATGGCCGTATCCGTCGGCCTTGACCACACCCATGAGTGGTGTTCCCCCGGCCAGCTCACGGAGCAGCCGAGCGTTGGAGGTGATCGCGTCGAGATCGACGCGGGCGTGCGCGAAAGGAGCCATACCCACAGTGTTCCACGCGTGGGTTACCGCTGCGGAGCTGCGGGTATGTGGGCTACGACCGAGTTCGAGCCCTATTTGGGGATATCGGTATGAACGAAACCGGAAGTGAACGAGCCGTCAATGTGACCCGGCTCTGGTCAGGTGGCCTGGCCACCGCGATCGTCGCCGCGCTGGTCATCTTCGCGGGCACCCTGGTCGTCCGAGGGGTTTTCGGAATCCCCGTACTGGCACCGGAGGAAGCGGGTCACCTCGGTGACGCCGGAACGGTCGGATACGCGCTTCTGGCAGGTGTGATCGCCCTTTTGGCGACCGCCCTGCTGCACATGCTGTTGATGTCCGCACCCCGAGCGCTCTCGTTCTTCGGCTGGATCGTAGGGCTGGCCACGGCCATCGCGGCCGTCACGCCCTTCACCCAGGGCGCCGAGCCCGCCAGCCAGGTCGCCACCGGTCTGATCAACCTGGTGTGCGGTATCGCGATCGCCTCGCTGCTGCGCGGGGTCGGCCGGAGCTCGATCGTCAGCAGTGTTCCGGAGACACCGGATGCGCGTCCGGGCCGCGCACTGCGGCACGAGGGTGTTCTTCCCGACGTGAACCAGCGGGAGTACGACCCCGCGCGCTACCGCGCGATGGAGGAGGATGCCGAGTACGACGCCGCCCGCGCCCGCGCGAAGGCACAGAAGGCAGAGGAGGACCGTGCCCGTTACGGCACTCGCGAGGACTGATCGAACAGCCCAAAGCACCACAGGGGGCGGGGACCCGGAAGGGACCCGCCCCCTTCGCGTGCCCGCCGCGGCTGACCGGCCGGTCAGCCGCCCATCACGAGGGTCTCGACGTGCTCCGCGCTCAGGCAGTGCTCGATGACCATGACGGCGGCACCGATCACGCCCGCGCCCTCCCCCGCCTTGGACGAGACGATGCTCAGGTGCTCGGTGGCCAAGGGCAGGGACCGCTGGTAGATGATCTCCCTGACCCCGGCGAGCAGGTGGTCCCCGGCCTGGGCGAGTGCGCCCCCGATGACGATCACCGAGGGGTTGAACATGTTGACCGAGGCGGCCAGGACCTCACCGACGTCGCGTCCGGCTTGGCGTAGCGCGCGCAGGGCAGGGACGGATCCGCTGCGGGACAGCTCGACCACGTCGCGGGCGCCCGAGGCCGGGACGCCCTCCTCGGTGAGCGCCTCCGCGAGCGCGTGTCCGCTGGCCACGGCCTCGAGGCAGCCCGTGTTGCCGCAACGGCAGGGCTTGTCCGCGCCGCTGGGGACGTGGATGTGCCCCATGTCCCCGGCCGCGCCCTGAGCACCTCGGTAGACGTTGCCTTCGCTGACGATCCCGCAGCCGATACCGGTGGCGACCTTGACGAACAGCAGATGGCTCGCGGTGGGCCAGGCGACATGGTGCTCACCGATCGCCATGATGTTGACGTCGTTGTCCACCAGCACGGGCCGGGCGATGCTCTCGTTCACGTAGCCGGCGACGTCGAAGTGGTCCCAGCCCGGCATGATCGGCGGGTTGACCGCGCGCCCCGTCGAGTGCTGGACCGGGCCGGGCAGGCCCACACCGAAACCGAGAAGCTGGTCGGTGGTGCGTCCCGCCCCCTCCAGTAGGGCCCGGCCGTGCTGTACCACCCAGTCGAGGACGGTCTCGGGGCCCAGCGCGATGTCGATGTCCGCGCGGTCCTCGGCGAGCACGGTCCCCGACATGTCGGTGAGGGCCAGCCGCGCGTGCGTGGCACCGAGGTCGGCGGCGAGGACGACCCGTGCGCTGGGCTGGAAGGAGAAGGTCGTCGGCGGTCGGCCACCGGTCGATACGGCCTCACCGGCCGGACCGATCAGGCCGCTGGCCAAGAGCGCGTCGACGCGCTGGGTGACCGTGGATCGGGCCAGGCCGGTAACGGAGGCCAGTTCGGAACGGGTTCGTGGTCTGCCGTCGCGGAGCAACCGGAGCAGGGTTCCGGCACCTGGCGCGGCTGTCGTGGTGGCCGGGTTCCGCAGGGGTGTCGCCCCCGGTCCCTCCATGGCCGTCAGCGCGTCTTCCGTCATGCGACCAGTGAAGCACAGGATCTATTGAACAACCGACCTCCATCTAATTTGTCCATGTCAGGCAACTTATGCTTGACCTTCGACATAAGTCAGACGTAACGTCTCGAACATGTCAGTGAAGAAGGTCACAAATTCGGATGGGCCCTCAACATCCGGAACGGCCACCCCCGAGACCTACCGAGCCGCGGTAATCGGAACCGGCTTCATGGGCCGGGTCCACTCCCACGCCGTGCGCGCCTCGGGGGGCGAGGTCGTCGGGGTCGCCGGATCCTCCTCCGCCAAGGCCGAGCGGTTCCGCGCCGCCAACGGCATCGCCAGGGCGCACGCCGACGCTCTCGAACTCATCCACAGCCCCGACGTGGACGTGGTGCACGTGTGCACCCCCAACCACCTGCACGCCTCACTGAGCCTCGCCGCCCTCGCCGCCGGAAAGCACGTCGTCTGCGAGAAGCCGCTGGCCACCGACGCCGCGACCGCTCGGAGCCTCACCCTGGCCGCCGACGAGGCCGGCAGGGTCGCCGTCGTCCCCTTCGTCTACCGCTTCCACCCCATGGCCCGCGAAGCCCGCGCCCAGGTCGCCGCCGGAGCCGTGGGCCGGGTCAGCCTCGCGCACGGCGGTTACCTCCAGGACTGGCTCCTCTACCCGGAGGAGGACAACTGGCGCGTCGACCCGGACGTCGGCGGCCCCTCCCGGGCCTTCGGCGACATCGGCTCGCACTGGTGCGACATGCTCGAGTTCGTCACCGGCGACCGGATCACCTCGGTCAGCGCCCAGACCTCCCGCATCGCCGAGAACCGCGGCGCCGACGGCGGGCGGGCGGTCACCACCGAGGACCTGGTGACCTTCCAGTTCGCCACCGGGCGCGGTGCGGTCGGCAACGCCGTGATCAGCCAGGTCTCCCCCGGCCGCAAGAACCAGCTCGTGCTGGAGGTGTCGGGCACCGAGGGTTCACTGCGCTTCGACCAGGAACACCCCGAGACCCTGTGGGCGGGCGGACGGGGGCGCACCGAAATCATCTCCCGCGACGGCCCCGCGCTCAGCCCCGACGCAGCTCGCCTCATCACACTCCCGGTCGGCCACCCGCAGGGGTACCAGGACTGCTTCAACGCCTTGATCGCGGACACCGGGGCCGCCATCTCCGGGAAGGAGCCCGAGGGCCTGCCCGTCTTCGCCGACGGACTGCGGGCAGCCGTCATCGCCGAATCCGTCCTTGCCTCGGCGCAGGAGCGCCGCTGGGTCGACGTCCCCTCCCCCAGCTCCCCAGAGGCAGACGGATCATGACCACCGACCCCCTCCCCAGGACGACCGGACAAGCCGCGCCGGAGGCGTCCGTCGAGGGCGGAGACCGACCCCGGGCGGGCCGGGTGCACCATGTCCGAGTTTCCGCGAACGACCGAGGGGCGCCAGGGGCCGATCACCTGGAACGGTTACGGACCGTAACCGCATTGGGCAAATCAGGTTACTCAGGCCCCCTGGTCATCGCGTCGTTCACAGCGGACAATGCCATCATCGACCGCGTCCGTATGGCGTCCCCCGCCGCCACCCAGGACGCGATCGCGGTCGACGGCCTGTCCTTCCTCCGTTCCTTGCCCCCGACGAAAGGAGCCACTGTGGACTGAGCCACCGATGAGGCGGCCACCCCCGCTTCCGAACGCGATAGCAGGTACTCCCCAACGGTTCGCGCCCGCACCCGACCGGCCCCGGTCGCCCCGCGAACGCGTAACCGTCCCTGCCGTCGGCGCCGGCACGCCGCACGGACTCATCGACCCCCCACCCCCAGGTGAGGTTTCCCGTGATCAAGAGACCCCTACGAGCGCTGGGCGCCATGACGGCGAGCATCGCGTTGGCCATCGGGCTGACGTCGGTCCCGGCACAAGCCGACGAGACCGAGCAGGACTCGTTCAACGCCCTGATCTTCTCCAAGACCAGCGGATTCCGACACGACTCCATCCCCTACGGCGTGGCCCTGTACGAGGCCCTCGCCGAAGAGCACGGCTTCGAGACCGAGCACACCGAAGACGCCGACATCTTCAACGAGCAGGACCTGGCCGACTTCGACGCGGTCATCTGGCTCTCCACCACCGGCGACGTGCTGGACGAGGACCAGCAGGCCGCCTTCGAGGACTACATCCAGGACGGCGGCGGCTACGTCGGCGTCCACGCGGCCTCCGACACCCACTACGACTGGGAGTGGTACGGCGACCTGGTCGGGGCCTACTTCGCCAGCCACCCGCCCGGCACCCAAGACGCCGAGGTGATGGTCAACGACCGCGTCCACCCCTCCACCGACATGCTCCCGGCCAGCTGGGAGCGGCACGACGAGTGGTACGACTTCGACGCCAGCCCCCGCGGTGACGTACACGTCCTGGCGGGTCTCAACGAGGAGTCCTACGAGGACGAGGTCGACCCGGGCGGGCAGATGGGCTACGACCACCCGATCGCCTGGTGTCAGGAGTTCGACGGCGGCAAGTCCTGGTACACCGGTGGCGGCCACACCATCGAGTCCTTCTCCGAGGAGGATTTCGCCGACCACCTGCTGGGCGGCCTGGAATGGGCCGCCGGACAGGCCGAAGGCGACTGCGGCGCCACCGAGTGGGACAACTTCGAGAAAGTGACCCTGGCCCAAGGCGAGGAGAGCGTCGGAGAGCCCATGGGCATGGCGGTCCTGCCGGACGGCCGGGTCCTGCACACCTCCCGGGACGGCGAGGTGTCCCTGTGGTCCCCGGAGTCCTACAGCAGCGAGACCGTCGCCGAACTCCCCGTATACGACCACGACGAGGACGGGCTCCAGGGAGTGGCGCTGGACCCGGACTTCGAGGACAACGGGTGGGTGTACCTCTACTACGCGCCCGTCATCGACAGCGTCCCGTCAGGCGAGGCGCCCGAGGAGGGCACCTGGGAGGACTTCGAACCCTACGAAGCGCACAACAACCTCTCCCGCTTCCAGTTGACCGACGGGGACTCCCCGGAGCTCGACCTGGACAGTGAAGAAGTGATCCTCGAGGTCGAGGCAACCCGCGGCATCTGCTGCCACGTGGGCGGCGACATCGACTTCGACGGTGACGGGAACCTCCTCCTGTCCACCGGCGACGACACCAGCGCCTTCGGATCCGACGGGTTCACGCCGATCGACGAGCGCGAGAACCGCAACCCGGCCTTCGACGCCCAGCGCAGTTCGGCCAATACGAACGATTTGCGCGGCAAGCTGCTGCGCGTCTCGCCCAACGAGGACGGCAGCTACGACATCCCCGAGGGCAACCTCTTCCCGACCGACGAGTACGGCGACGAGGACACCCGTCCGGAGATCCTGGCGATGGGTCTGCGCAACCCGTTCCGGTTCGCGGTCGACCAGACCGACAACAGCATCTACCTGGGCGACTACGGACCGGACGCGCCCGAGGCAGACCCGGACCGCGGTCCGGAGAACACGGTGACGTGGCACCACATCACCGAGGCGGCCAACATCGGCTGGCCGTACTGCATCGGCGACAACTCCGCCTACATCGACTACGACTACGAGACCGAGACCTCGGGCGAGCCGTTCGACTGCGACGCGCCGGTCAACACCTCACCGCTCAACACCGGCCTCGAGGAGTTGCCCCCGGTCACGCCCGCCCCGATCTGGTACGGCTACGAGGAATCCGAGGAGTTCCCGCACCTGGGCGAGGGCGGCGGCGGCCCCATGGGCGGTCCCGCCTACCACTTCGACCCCGACCTGGAGTCGGACAACAAGTGGCCCGAGTACTACGACGGCATTCCGCTGCTCTACGAGTGGACCCGCCAGTGGATCAAGCAGGTCCACCTGGACGACGACGGCGGGGTCCTCGACATCACCGACACCGTGCCGGACATCGACCTGGCCAACCCCATGGACATGGAGTTCGGCCCGGACGGCGCGCTGTACGTGCTCGAGTACGGTTCGGGCTGGTTCGGCGGGTCCGAGGACTCGGCGATCTCCCGCATCGACTACACCGGCGCCGGGGACAGCCCCGTGGCCAGCATCGACACCGACACCACCTCCGGCCCCGCACCGCTGACCGTGGAGTTCTCCGGTGAGGACTCGCACCACCCGGGCGGCCAGGCCATCGAGTACGAGTGGTCGTTCGATGACGGCGAGACCTCGACCGAGGTCAACCCGACCCACACCTTCGAGGAGGAGGGCCGTTACACGGTCAACCTCACGGTCACGGACGAGGAGGAGCGCACAGGCCAGGCCACCGTGGCCATCACGGCGGGCAACACCGAGCCCGAGGTCGCCTTCGACACCCCGCACGACGGTTCGTTCTTCCACTGGGGCGACGAGATCCCGTTCGAGGTGTCTGTTGAGGACGCCGAGGACGGATCCATCGGCGACGGGATCGACTGCGACGAGGTGGAGGTCACCTCCTCGCTCGGACACGACACCCACGCCCACCCCTGGACCCAGTACGACAGCTGCGAGGACGTGAGCGCCACCGGCACCGACAGCGCCCACGGCCACGACATGAACATCTTCTGGGTCCTCCAGGCCGAATACACCGACCAGGGCGGGGACGACGCGCCCGCGCTGACCGGAAGCGACGGGGTCACGCTGAACCCGGCGCGTATGCAGGCCCAGTACTTCGTGGACAGCCAAGGCGTCCAGACCGAGGAGACGGAGGACTCCGAGGGCGGTCTGCGCAACCTGGGCGGCATCGGTGACGGTGACTGGGTCTCCTTCGACCCGGTCAGCCTGCACGGGGTCGAGGAAATCGACTTCCGTGTGGCCTCGGACGGGGAAGGCGGCGCCATCGAGGCCCGCGCTGACGCGCCCGACGGCGAGGTGCTCGGCAGCGTCGACGTCGAGCCCACCGGCGGCTGGCAGGACTGGACCGACGTCACCATGGAGGTGAGCGACCCGGGCGGGACGTTCGAGCTGTTCTTCGTGTTCGCCAACGAGGACACGGACGAAGACCTGTTCAACCTCAACTACTTCGAGGTGGACGCCGACCACGACGGCGGACACGGCGACGGGCCCGAGACCGAGCTGACCAGCCCGGAGGACGGCGCGACCTACGGGGCGGGCGAAGTCGTCCCGCTCGCTGCGGAGGTCACCGACCACGGTGACGCCGGCATCGAGGAAGTCGAGTTCCTCGTCGACGGCGAGGCGGTCGCCACGGTGACCGACAGCCCGTACGAGGCCTCTTGGGAAGAAGCGGACGAGGGCGAGTACTCGGTCAGCGCGGTCGCCACCGACGGCGACGGTGAGACCGGCTCCTCGTCCACTCACTCGGTCACGGTCGGCGACGATTCCGATCCCACCGAGTGCGAGCCGCCCAACGTGGACGACGGCTACCGCGCCCTGTGGGACGGGGAGTCCCTGGACGGCTGGAACATGGCCGGTCCGGGCGGCTTCGACATCGTCGACGAGGACGACGGCTGCGTCATGCAGACCGACGGCGGGATGGGCCTGCTCTGGCACGAGGAGGAACTCGACTCCTTCCGGCTGGAGCTGGACTACCTCACCCACGAGGAGACCGACAACTCCGGTGTCTTCGTCGGGTTCCCCGACCCGGACGACGACCCCTGGGTCGCGGTCGACGAGGGCTACGAGGTCCAGATCGACCCGTACGGGGCGCCCGACGGCGACCCGATCGCCCAGACCGGCGCCATCTACAGCTTCCAGGCCGCGGACTCCCACCCGGAGGACGTCGGAGAGTGGAACACGATGGAGATCGAGGTCGAGGACCCGATGATCCGGGTCTGGATCAACGGCGAACTGGTCAACGAGTTTGAGAGCACCGAACCCGACCGGGACCTGTCGTCCGGGCACATCGGGCTGCAGAACCACGGTGACGACGACCTCGTCTGGTTCCGCGACGTCCAGGTCACCGACCTCGAGGACGACACGGAGCCGACCACCTTCGGCGAGGTCCAGGAGCGGGTCGACGCGCTCACCGAGGAGGGCGGCCTGACCGGCTCCGAGGAGCGGCGGCTCACCCCGCAGCTTGAGCTCGGCGAGCACCACACCGACGTCGGCCGACCGGCCCAGGCCGACCGGTCCGTCGACCGCTTCGTCGCGGTCGTCGAGACCGTTGCCGACGACAACGCACGAGAGGAGTTGTTGGACCTGGCCGACGGGCTCAGGACCCTGAGTACCGCCTGACCCGGATCTAGTCCCTACTAGCACGGCGAACCGTGGCGGGGCCGGGAGCACCGGCCCCGCCGCACCCCCGCGGCGTCGTTCGCACGGCACACGCCGCCCGCAACCCGGCAAGTGTCAACCTGACAGGAGGTGCCCGTGAGCACCGAGCAGGAGCAGAGGAAGCGAGCCTCCGCTAAGAGCGAGAAGGCGTCCCCGGACACGACCGAGAAGGTCCACTCCGTGGATTCCACCCACACCACCTGGTGGCTGACCGGCGGATCCGTTCTGCTGGTCGGCGCCGTTGTCGCCGCGGTGGTGTTCGTCTTCATGGGAGGGGACGACCAGGTCACCCCGGACCCGGAGCGCGTGGCCGAACTGGAGGCCTCCGCCGAGGCGCGCCACGTCGACCAGGTCGCGGACCTGACCGAACACACCAGGGCGGCGCACGACGAGGTGCTGCCCGTCCTGGAGTCCCTGAACGAGGTGCTGCCCGCGGACGGGTCCGCGCCCTCCGAGGACTTCCCCGACACCGACGAGGTCGACGACTGGCACAGCACCGTCAGGAACGCCGGTGCGCACTTCGACCACGCCGACTCCGGCGAGACCGGCTTCAACATCACCCACACCGGCCTGAGCGGCTCCGTCGAGCTGCTCGGGTCCGCGCTGACCGCCTATAACTCAGCGATCCAGGCCGACGGTACCGAGCAGCTGGAGCTGCTCGAGCTCGCCGCGGACCTGCGCGACCAAGCGGTCACCGCCTGGTCGGTGTCGGCCACCCAGCTCGACGTGGTCAGCATCGAGGCCGGGCACGGCCACATCCACCTCTACCTGCCAGCCGAGCCCGGCAGCGGCGCCCTCGAACCCGACGACGCGGAGGACGGCGACGAGGCCGTGGACGACGGCGACGGCGACGGCGACGGCGGGGCACCCGGACACGACGACCACTGACATGAGGCCGCCGACGGCCGGTTGGCACCACCGCCAGCTGGCCGAAGGCCACCTGACACGACGACCAGCTGACAGAGGAGCTGCATGACACGCATCGGAGTGTGGTTGGTCGGAGCGCGCGGTTCGGTCGCCACCACGGCCGTCCTGGGCGCCCTGGCGGTACGGGCGGGCGCCGCCGAGCGGACGGGGTGCGTCACCGAACGCCCCGAGTTCGCCGGAGCGGACCTGCCCGAACTCGGTGACCTGGTCTTCGGGGGCCACGACGTCTCCAGCACCCATCTGGCGAAGAGCGCGGAGCCACTGGCCAGGTCCGGTGTGATCCCACCCCATCTGCCCGAGGCCTTCGAGGAGGAACTCGACGCGGTGGACCGTCGGATACGCAAAGGCCTGGAGCCCCGCCCCGAAGGGCTGGGCCGGTGCCACGTCGACCGGCTGGAGCACGACCTGCGCGCGTTCGCGGAGCGCGAGGCTGTGGAACGCGTCGTGGTCATCGACCTGTCCAGTACCGAACCGCCTCCGGCACAGGCCGCCGAGCTCGCCGAGGCCGATCTCCTAGAGGCGGCCCTGGACGCGGGGACCGCCCGGGTTCCGGCGAGCTCGGCCTACGCCTACGCGGCCCTGCGGGCGGGGTGCTCCTTCGTGGAGTTCACCCCCAACGCGGGGCCGCGCCCGGCCGCCCTGGCGGCCCTTGCCGAGCGCCTGGGCCTGCCGTGGGCCGGTTCGGACGGCAAGACCGGGGAGACCCTGGTCAAGAGCGCTCTCGCGCCGATGTTCGCGTCGCGGGCACTGCGCGTGCGTTCGTGGTCGTCCACCAACCTCCTGGGCGGCGGCGACGGCGCGACCCTCGCCGACCCGGACAGCAACGACAGCAAGACCTCTTCCAAGGCCCGAGGCCTGGAGCACATGCTGGGGCACCCGGTGGACGGGCCCCTGCACATCGACTACGTGCCCGACCTGGGCGACGCCAAGACCGCCTGGGACCACGTGTCCTTCGAGGGGTTCCTCGGCACCCGGATGACCCTCCAGTTCACCTGGTCGGGCTATGACTCCGCGCTGGCCGCGCCACTGGTCCTGGACCTGGCGCGGCTGGCCGCCCACGCACACCGGACCGGCCGGGTCGGTCCCGTGCCGGAGCTGGGCTTCTTCTTCAAGGATCCGGCCGGGAGTGGCGTGCACGGCCTGGCCGAGCAGTGGCGGGCACTGACCGAGTGGTGCGCCGCACCGGACGGAGGGGAGCGCCGATGACCGGCCGAACGCCAGCGAAACCCGGACTCCGTGACCTGGCCGGGCTCGTGCGCCTGCCCGCGGCCCTGACCGTCCTCGGGGACCCGCTCACCGGGGCCGCGGCAGCCGGACGGCTGCGCGAACCACGCACCTGGGCACTGCCGGTGTCCTCGGTGTGCATGTACTGGGCGGGGATGGCCCTCAACGACTACGCCGACCGCGACTTGGACGCGGTC
>NZ_BAAGZJ010000052.1:0-55411 GCF_054778635.1 Nocardiopsis nanhaiensis | reverse complement strand
CGTGGCGGTCGGCCGATATGGCGGGGTTCGACGACGTGGTCGTCGCAGAAGACGTAGAGTGCGGTCAGAAGGGTGTCCAGGTCTCGTTTCACACCAAGACTCTGCGGCACCCTTCGCTGTGTCCGCTGAACATGCCCTAGGGGCCCTGGGTGTCCTCCTTGAGCGCCGCCACCGCGCCCGGGACGTCGTCCACCACGACCGCGTCCATCCCCGCCCCCGCGAAGCGCGCGGCGTCCACCGGGTCCGGACACCACGAGATGATCTCCAACCCGGCCCGGTGGGCCACCTCCACCGTGAAGTCCAGCGGTCGGCGGCCGGGCCGCGGCCCGTCGCCGGTCACACCGAGCGCGCGGGCGTCGACCGCCACCACCGGGCAGCCCATGCCCGCGGCGCCGGCGATCGCGGAGTCCGCCGGGTTGCGCACGTACGGCATCCACGCCGTCGGAACCCCGGGGGCGCCCTCGCGGACCGACAACAGCAGTCCGGGGTCGAAGGAGCAGACGAACAGTCTGCGGCGCTTGGCCTCCCGGCGCAGGAAGGGAAGGAGGAGGGAGACGGTCCGTCGCGCGGGTGCGTCCACCGTGTCCTCCATCACAGTTTTGACGTCCACGTCCAGTCCGATCCCGTCGGGGATCGCGGCCAGTCCCTCTTCCAGTCCCACCAGGCCCGCCTTCCGGCACTCCGCCGCGCTCAAGTCCACGACCGCGCGGCCGTCGTCCAGCGCGGCGTTGTGGAAGAGCACCAGTTGGTCGTCGGCGGTGCGGCGCACGTCGATCTCGATCCAGTCCGCTCCGGTGCGCGCGGCCAACTCGAAGGAGGCCTCGGTGTTCTCCGTCGTCCCGTCCACGACACCCCGGCCCGCACCCCGGTGCCCGATGACCTCGGTCGGCTCGAATACCCCGCTCACGAACCCGCACCCGCCTTCTGCGGCGCACGGCTCCGCCGGAGCAGCGTTTCGGCTACCTCGACGTCGCCCGGGTTGGTGACCTTGATGTTGCTCTCCTCCCCGGGCACGATCCGCACCTCTTCTTCGGGCAGGTAGCGCAGCACCACACCGCAGTCGTCGGTGGCCACCAGAGCCGGATCGGCCATGGCAAGCTCGTAGGCGCGCCTGGCCACACCCAACCGGAACCCCTGAGGGGTCTGCATCCTGCGCAGTTGGGAGCGGTCCGGCGTAGCGGTGACCGCCTCTCCGCCGGTCCGTCCCGGTGCGACTCGAACGACGGTGTCGCTGCTGGGCACCGCCACACCCACAGCTCCGGCCTCCCCGAGCACTGACACGCACGCCGCGACCGTTGCCGACCGGACCAGAGGGCGCGCGGCGTCGTGCAGCAGGGCGAGGTCGGAATCCGCGGCCGAGGCCATCGCGGACAGCGCAGCGTAGGAGGTGTCCGTCCTGGTCGCACCGCCCGGCATGACCTTGGTGACCTTCCTGAACCCGGCGTCGGCGACAATGTCCTCGACCCGGCCGATCCAGGTGTCCACCATCAGCACGACGATCTCGTCCACCTCGGGGCTGGCTTCGAAGGCCGCGATCGAGTGCTCGATGATGGGGCGGCCGTCCAACGGCAGCAGCTGTTTGGGGGAGGCATCGCCCATGCGGGCGCCGACCCCTCCGGCCAGAACCGCCGCGATCACCCGCGGACCTGTGGACATTGCTCTCCAACTTTCCTGAGGCTGGACGTCAGGGGCCGACCCTAGCCGAAGGAGGCTGACGTCGGGTGGGGAGCGGGTGCCGGTCCGGAGTTCGGGGGAGGGGTTGGCGAGCCGGATCCGGGACGGGCGGCACGTGGTTGGCACGGTCTGTCCCATGCAGCGGTAACCTGTGGACGCCTGTTAGGCGTGCCCGGTCCATACCTCCTCTGATTCGGTCGTGGAGCCGGGCGCGGTCCGTGACGTCCCCTGGTCACCCGGACACGCCCCCGTGCCGGCCCCGGTGAGGGTAGGACCGCGTAGACGGCTGGTGCGCGCAGGCGAGTTCGTAGACGCGACTGTCCGGCACACCGTGAACCGGACGATCTCAAACCTTGGAGGTGGCGGTGGCGTCAAGGACGCTGGCCGTCTGGGAGCACCGGAAGGTCGTCGGCCTCCTGGTCCGGCGCGACCTGAAGGTCAAGTACCAGCAGTCCGTGCTGGGTTACGCCTGGACGATGTTGGAACCCCTCGCGCTGACGTTGGTGTACTACTTCGTCTTCGGCGTCGTTCTCAACGCGGACCGGGGCATACCTGAGGACGCACAGCCCTACGGCGGCTTCATCCTCTACCTCGTCGCGGGCATCCTGCCTTGGACCACTTTCGGAGCGATCCTCAGCGAGGCGCCCCGTGCGATGATCACGCACGCGAAGCTGATCACCACGATGAAGGTGCCGCGGGAGATCTTTCCCATGGCCACCGTCGGCACCAAGTTCATCGAGTACCTGCTCACCTGGCCGGTTCTGCTGATCTTCGTGTTCGCCCTTGGCGGCCAGTTCTCCTGGGAGGGCATGTTCGTCTGGCTGCCGCTGGCGATCGTGCTGACGTTCATGTTCGGCCTGGGCATCACCTTGTTCCTGTCCGCGGTGAACGTGTTGCTCCGGGACATCGAGCGACTGACGCGTATCCTGACCCGCCTGTTGTTCTACGGGTCCGCGATCCTGTTCCCGGCCGCGATGGTGCTTCAGTCCAACGCCCCTGAATGGGCGAAGAACCTCTACGAGCTCAATCCGCTGATGGGTATCTTCCAGATGCACCGCGCTATCTGGTTCGCTGGATTCGAGGAACTAACGCCGAGTCCCCTCGCGTTGACCTCGGCGGTGGTCGGTTCGATCCTGATGCTCGTCATCGGATACTGGACGTTCCGCCGTCTGGAGACGTCCGTACTGAAGGAGTTGTGATGGCGTCCACCTATGAGGCCGCGGTCACCAGCGGTCCGGTCATCGAGGCCAAGGGCCTCGGTGTGAAATTCGCCGTGAACCGCCGACGCAAGCGCAGTCTCCGTGAGATGTTCATCCACGGCAACAAGCGCGACCCCAACGCCGAGGGCGACGATTTCTGGCCTCTGCGCGACGTGTCCTTCGACATCGCCAAGGGCGACTGCGTGGGCATCGTGGGTAAGAACGGCACCGGCAAGTCGACGCTGCTCAAGCTGATCGCCGGGGTACTCATCCCGGACGAGGGCAAGGTCAGCGTGCACGGCAAGGTCGCGCCGCTCCTGGAGTTGCGCGCCGGGTTCAACGACAACCTGACCGGCCGGGAGAACGTGTACCTGGTCGGCTCCCTGCACGGCATGACCGAGAAGATGATCGACGAGCGCTTCGACGAGATCGTCGACTTCGCGGAGATCAAGCCGAAGTTCGTCGACACCCCGATCCGGCACTACTCCAGCGGCATGAAGGTGCGTCTGGGCTTCGCGCTCATCTCCCAGTTGGAGCACCCGATCATGCTGGTCGACGAGGTGCTCGCGGTGGGCGACAAGGCCTTCAAGCGCAAGAGCTACGAGGCCATCGACCGGATGCTGGCCAACGACCGCACGATGGTCCTGGTCTCCCACAACGAGAAGGACCTGCGCCGCTTCTGCAACCGCGGCCTCTACGTCAAGGGTGGCACGCTGGCCCTGGACACCGACATCGACTCCGCCCTGGCCGCGTACAACGAGGACACGAAGGTGGAGATCGAGGAGCGCAAGAAGAAGGACGCGGCGAAGAAGAAGCGCGCCGAAGCGGCCGAGAAGAAGGTCGAGTCGGAACAGAAGGACCTCGAAGCGGACACCGAGACGAAGAAGGCCGACGGCCAGAAGAAGGACGGCGAGAAGAACGACGGGGGCAACGACGGCGGCCAGACCGCCTGACCGGACGGTGCCGTCCCGAACCACTGGCGGGGGTACCCCGGACTACTGGCGGGGCAACCCCGAGCGAAGTGCGCATCCCGGACTGTTCCGGTGGTGCGCTCTTTGTTGTCTGGGCCTGTCCGAAAGGCCCTCAGAGCAACCAAATCGGGGTACCGATCCCCATACGCGTGTCAGTGGTTGATTGCATACAGAGGGTGGGACACGGTGACTCTCAGTTGAAACTGGGAGGGTACGGGCATGGCCAACGGCACAGTGGCGCGGACGGTCGCGCGGATGTTGGAGCGCAGGTACGTCACTCGGACGGGGGTGACGCGCATCGCCGTCCTGCTGGCCGTCGCCGCGGCCGTCTGGTTCAGCCGGGCCGACCTCGTGGGTGCCGTCGCCGGGTCGGTCCTGCTCGGACTGGTCCTGTTCTGTGACGCGGTCAGGGCCAAGATGCGGGCCAACCGGCGGGACGCGCTCACCCTGTGGACCGTGTCCATGGCGGCCCAGCTCAGGGAGTACGCCGTCTACGTGGGGCTCGCCTTCGGCGCGGCTGCCGCGGGGTCGGCCAGCGCCTGGGGCTGGGCGGCCGGGGCACTGATCGCCTTGGCCCTGCGTGACACCCTCTTGGTGGCCCGCTCGGCCCCGCCGGCGGCCTCGGGGCCGAAGCCCCTGATCGTGCCCGCGCAGCGGCGAGCTGAAGGGCTCACGGCGCCGCAGCGGCCCGCACAAGCCCCAGCCCCCGGCCAAGCCCCTGCCCTCGACCAGGCCCAAGCGGAGAGCTCCGGTCGCGCCGATGCCGTTCCGATGCCCCTCCTCGCCCGCCAGGTCATGGTCTTCGGCCAGCCGATCCGCTTTCTCGTGATCGCCGTCACGGTGACCGTATGGGACGCGAGGCTGGCCTTCGTCAGCCTCATCGTCGGCTGTGCGGTGGCGGTCACCGGAGAGCTCGTGGACCCGTCCTCCCGCGGTGCTCGCCGATGAGCGGGTCGGCGAATGCGTCGGCGGGGGAACCGACGGACGGGTCGGCAGGCGAACCCGGGCGACCGCGCGAGCGGCTCGCGCCCGCCGTTCCCGACCTGCGCTCCCTCCGTGATGACAGTCATATCGGGAATTTGCTGGGCAGACTCGTCCCCGGGGTGGCTCCGCCGCTGCTCACAGCCGTGGCCGGGACCGTGATCATCCTGGTGCTGACCGGGGGGAGCGGGGGAGAGCTGACAGGCATTACCCTGTTCGCACCGGTCGCTGCCCTGCTACTGTCCGGATTGGCCTCGGGCCACCCCCACCACGGACGGTACGACTGGCTCGTACCCCCGCTGCTGCGCGTTGCCGAGTACAGCTTCCTGGCGGTGGTGGGACTCGCGTCCGGTGTACCCGGTCCCCTGGTGTTCGTACTCTTGGTAGCAGTCGTCTGCCACCACCGCGACGATGTCGCACGTCCGTCGGTCGGGGTGAACCGGCCTGCGTGGCTGCGACGCGCCGCTCTCGGATGGGACGGACGCATGCTCGTCATCGCGGTCGGGGGCGCGTTTTCCGCGCTCACCGCCGCCTACGGCATACTCGCCGGGTACCTGGCGATCCTGCTCGTGCGCGAGGCCGTACGCACCTGGAGCGCCACACCGGTGACCGACGTGCGGGTCAGCGCCGCCGCGACAGGAAGTGGCGCCGCCGTCCAGGGGGATCGACCGATCGCCCGAAACGACGACGGGGGCCGACCGGCCACCGGAACGAACGGGGAGGCGTGAAGGCCTCCTCGAACTAAGGAGGAACACGCCCTCATGCTCGGAATGGTTCTCGCCGCAGGCGCGGGGCGCCGTCTGCGTCCCTACACCGACACCTTGCCCAAGGCCCTCGTGCCAGTCGACGGCGAGACGACCATCATGGACATCTCGCTGCGCAACCTGGCCGCCGCGGGGCTCACCGACGTCGTCGTCGTGGTCGGTTACCGCGCCGAGGCGGTGGAGGAGCGCAAGGAGGCGATGGAGGAGCGCCACGGCGTGAAGCTCACCCTCAGCTACAACGACAAGGCCGAGGAGTGGAACAACGCATACTCGCTCTGGACCGCACGTGAGTTCTTCTCCGAGGGCGTCCTCCTTGTCAACGGTGACACCGTGCACCCGGTGAGCATCGAGGAAACGCTACTCGCCGCCCGGGGACCGGAACTGCTCCTCGCGGTGGACAACGTGAAAAACCTCGCTGAAGAGGAGATGAAGGTCACCCTCGACGAGGGTGGTCACATCCAGAACATCACCAAGCTGATGGACCCGGCCTCCGCCGCCGGCGAGTACATCGGCGCCACCCTCATCGAGGGCTCGCTCGCACCGCGCCTGGCCGACGCCCTGAAGGCCACCTGGGAGCGCGACCCGCAGCTGTACTACGAGGACGGCTACCAAGAGCTCGTCCGCCGCGGCGAGAAGCTCTCCGTCGCCCCCATCGGCAAGGTGGACTGGGTCGAGGTCGACGACCACGACGACCTGGCCAAGGCAAGGGAGATCGCGTGCCACTACTAGCCCGAATGCTGCCCTCACCCCTGACGATCGACGTGCGTCGGGGGGCCATCGCCTCGCTCGGAACGGTGCTGGCCGACAGCCGCATCGCCACCGAGGGCCGCATCGCTGTCGCGGTGGGGCCGGGGCAGGGCGCGCAGATCGTCGCCGACCTGGACCTGCCCCAGTGCGAGATCTTCCAGGTCGACGAAGGCACCGTCGACGCGGCGGACGAACTGGGTAAGAAGCTGCGTTCCGGCGCCTACGAAGCCGTGGCCGGTGTCGGCGGCGGCAAGACCATCGACGTCACCAAGTTCGCCGCGACCATGGCGGGCATCCCCATGGTGGCCGTGGCCACGAACCTGGCCCACGACGGCATCGCCTCCCCCGTGAGCTCCTTGGAGCATGAGGGCGGAAAGCCGTCGATCGGTGTCACCATGCCCCTCGCGGTGGTCATCGACGTCGACTACGTCCAGGCGGCCCCCGCGCACCTGGTCCGGTCCGGGGTCGGTGACGTGGTCAGCAACATCTCGGCCATCGAGGACTGGGACCTGGCGGGGCGGGTGAACGGCGAGCAGGTGGACGGCATGGCGGTCACCTTCGCGCGGGTCGCGGCCGAGGCGGTACTGCACCGCCCGGACTCGATCGAGTCCGACGGCTTCCTCAAGGTCCTGGCCGAGGGGCTGGTGCTGTCCGGCATGGCCATGACGGTCGCAGGGTCCAGCCGTCCGGCCAGTGGCGCCTGCCACGAGATCCTGCACGCCGTCACCCAGCTCTACCCGGGGACCAGCAACCACGGAGAGCTCGCCGGCCTGGGCGCCCTGTACGCGTCCTACCTGCGGGTCAAGCACCTGGACTGGCCGCAGGCGCGACTGGAGGAGATCCGCTCCTGCCTGCTCCGGCACAACCTGCCCATCGTGCCGGAAGACGTCGGCCTCGACCAGGCGTCGTTCGCGCGGGCCGTGGCGCACGCCCCGGGCACCCGTCCGGGCCGGTTCACCATCCTTGAACACCTGAACCTCTCCGAGGACGAGATCGGGCGGAGTGTCGCGGACTATGTCGAAGCCGTCGGTCGCTGAGGTCCGCGCGGGCGGCCAGCCCGCGGGGATCAAGGAGCGCGTCAACGAGGAGCACTGGGCCGGCCGTCTCTACATGCGGGACATATCCCCGTATCTGACGACCTTCTTCGTGCGTCTGCGCGTGCCGCCGAACCCCATCACGTACCTGATGATGGTGTTCGGCGTGCTTGCCGGGGTCATCGTGGCATTCGGCGGGCTCTGGTCGGCGATCCTCGCCGCCGTGTTCGTGCAGATCTACCTCTTGTTGGACTGCTCCGACGGTGAGGTGGCCCGGTACACGGGCCGCACCAGCGTGGCCGGTATCTACCTGGACCGCATCGGCCACTACGTGTCCGAGGTCGCCCTGCTGATCGGTCTGGGCATCCGCGCCCAGGGCGAGTTCGAGTCGGGCGGCTGGGTCATCCTGGGCATGACGGCCGCGCTGGGTGTCGTGCTGATCAAGGCCGAGACCGACAACGTGGTGGTCGCCCGCGCCAAGGCGGGCCTGCCGGAGAAGATCACGGACGAGGCCATGAAGCCCCGTTCGTCCGGGCTGAGCCTGGCTCGGAGGCTGGCCTCCGCGCTGAAGGTGCACCGCCTCATCCAAGCGGTCGAACTGTCCCTCATCGTGGTGGTGGCGGCCGTCGCCGACTTGTTCCTGGGGGACCTGGTGGCCACCCGGATCCTGGTCGTGGCCTGTGCCGCCGTAGCGGTGCTGATGAGCTTCGCGCACTTCGTGAGCGTGCTCGCCTCCCGGCGCCTCGAGTAACGCGCCCAGAACAATTCGGCGCCACGTACGGAGCCGTGGACGATACCCCGTTCACGGCTCCGTACACTTCTCTTTTATTCTTTCGTTAGTCTGTTTCTGCGATGGTTGACGTGTGTCCACCTGTCAGCCGCACTTCGTCCACTGAACGGTCGCAACCATGGCCACACCCGTGATCCCGCCCTCACCAGGCTCCGGAACGTCCGCGACGGAGGACTCCCAGGTGCCCCGAGCGGAACGGAGCAGTTCCCAGGTGCCCGGTACCGGAAAACCCACCCTGTCCTGTGTCCTCCTCACCATGGGCACCCGCCCGGCCGAGCTGCGGCGCGCGATCACCAGTGTGTTCGAGCAGGAGGGCGCCGACGTCGAGGTGGTCGTCGTCAGCAACGGCGCCGAGCTGCCCGAACTCCCAGAGGGCGTCAGCACCGTGCCCCTTCCGGAGAACGTGGGCATCCCCGAGGGCCGTAACCACGGCGTGCGCGCCACCAAGGGCGATGTCGTCCTGTTCCTGGACGACGACGGCTGGTACCGCTCCATGGACCTCGCCCGCCACGTACGCGAGCGCTTCGCGGACGACCCCGCGCTGGGCGCCCTGTCCTTCCGTATCGCCGACCCCGACGGCGGCCCGGACCAGCGGCGCCACGTACCCCGGCTGCGTGTCGGCGACTCCCGGAAGTCGAGCCGGGTCACCACCTTCCTCGGCGGGGCCAGTGCGGTCCGCCGGACGGCTTTCGACGAGGGCGGCGGGCTCCCTGGAGAGTTCTTCTACGCCCACGAGGAGACCGATCTGGCCTGGCGCATCATGGACGCCGGCTACACCATCGAGTACGACGCCGACGCCGTGATGTACCACCCCGCGGTGGCGCCCACCAGGCACGAGAACTTCTACCGGCTCAACGCCCGCAACCGGGTGTGGCTGGCCCGCCGCAACCTGCCGTGGCCCCTGGCCTTCGCCTACTTGGGCACCTGGGTGGGGCTGACCGTGATGCGCGAGCGCGACCGTGCCGCGCTGAAGTCGTGGTTCGCCGGTTTCCGCGAGGGCTGGCGCGAGGACCCGGGACGCCGCACTCCCATCAGCTGGCGCACCGCTTGGCGCATGACGCGAGCAGGGCGTCCCCCGGTGATCTAACCTCGGGGTGTCCCCGTCCCCAAGGAGAGTGTTCGTCCATTATGTTCACCGGTCCGATCCTCCTGATCTTCCTGTTCCTGCTCCTGATCATCATCGGCCTCGTGGTGACGCTCGTGATCGTGTCCACGAGGAAGAAG
This sequence comes from Nocardiopsis nanhaiensis, assembly GCF_054778635.1. NCBI lineage: Bacteria > Bacillati > Actinomycetota > Actinomycetes > Streptosporangiales > Nocardiopsidaceae > Nocardiopsis > Nocardiopsis nanhaiensis. Next base: position 46,027 of record NZ_BAAGZJ010000052.1, on the reverse strand, counting down.
CAGTCCGGGCCGCACGCGGGCCAGGACAAATACGGCCAGTACCCGTCGCAGGGCCAGTACCCCCAGACGCACCCCGGCCAGCAGCCGCCGCACGGGTACAACCAGCCGCCGCACCAGGGCCACCCCGGCCAGTACCCGCCGCCCGAGCAGCCGCCCGGCCAACCGCAGGCGCCGCAGCCTCCCGGCCCCCAGGGCCCGGGGCCGCAGAACCCCCAGCACTGAGGAGGGGGCAGACACCGTGCGGCACCCGCCCCCTCTTCAGCAGCTGAACGGGTGCCTCAGCCGGTCGCGGCGTCCACGGGGCGGACCTCAGGTGTCTGCGTGGTCGGTACGAAGTGCGGCCAGGTGGGCGTCCCGCATTCGGCCGCGTGGAGTGCCGCGCGGACATTCGCGGAGAACAACCGGATAGCGTCTTCCCGGCTGTCGGCACGTACGCCCATCGTCACGCCGAGGGTTCGCTGGGCCAGGCTGCCGACCACGTCGGGGTCGATGATGCCCGGGTCGCACTCCTGGAGGTTGTCCAGCTCGTCGATGAAACGGTCGGCGAAGGCGTCGAAGTCACTGTCGGTGGTGGTGCCGTTGCGGCTTTCGAACGACAGGTCGACTGCCAAATGGTGGGTGTTCACCGGTCCTGTTCCTCCCAGCAAGTGGCTCGTCGCAGCTGACCGAGGAGATCTTTCAGGTAGTTCGCCCCTGAGGGTGAGAGCTTAACGGTCTTGAAGTGCTTGTCCCCGCAGGTGCAGTACATCTTGTAGTACTTCTTCCTGCGTTCGACACGCCATCCTCTGGACTCCGCACCCTTGAGTACCGATTCCAGGTCCTTGTCGGGGTGGCGTGGTCGAACCATGCGGTATCCCAGCTGTTCAGCGTGTCCGGATGTCGACGCCGGGACTGGGACAGCCCAAGCGTAGAACAGACGGTACGGCGTCGGGAAGCCGGAGGTCGGAGGTTTGGGGAAAACCGGGACTTACGGCAGAGGGCGGGCGCCTTACGGCGCCCGCCCCCTCGTGGGTGTGGATCAGACTTCAGTGACGGCCACGTCGTACTCCAGCCGCTCCAGGCGGTCGAACCACGCGTCGGGGCCGGGCTTGCCGACGTTCATGACGACGAGCGGGGTCTGGGTGGAGCCCTCGCCGAAGAACTCGTTGCGGACGCCCTCGGCGTCGAAGCCGCTCATCGGGCCGGCGGCCAGGCCGGCCGCGCGGACACCGACGATCAGGTAGCCGACCTGTAGGAGCGCGTTCTGCAGGGCCATGGACTCACGGGCCTCGACCGGCATGCCCGCGAAGTTCTCGCGGGCGTCCGGCACGACGGGGAAGGTCGTGGGGAAGTGCTCGTGGAAGGAGCTGTCCGCCGAGAGGACCAGGGCGAGCGGGGCCGTGGAGGTCTTGGGGGCGTTGTTGCCGGCCATGTGCTTCACCAGGCGCTCGCGGGCCTCGGGGGAGCGGACGACGGTGACGCGCAGCGGCTGGTTGTTCATCGCCGTGGGGCCGTACTTGACCAGGTCGTAGATGGCACGCATCTGCTCGTCGGTCACCGGCTCGTCGGTGAAGGTGTTGGCGGTGCGGGCACTGCGGAACAGCAGGTCCTGCGTGTCCTTGTCCAGGACCAGGTTGTCAGTCATGTCGTACCTCGGCCGTGCTTGTGGGTAGGGAAGTGCCGTGCGAAGCGGCACCGGGCACAACATAGTTGACTGGGAAGATATTTCTATGAGCAACGATGTGTGAGTTCGTTCACTGAGCCGGGTGCGCGGCGGCCTGGGACGGCCGGATCGGCCGAGGGGAGCGCTGCCGCGGGACCCGCTGGCCGGACGTGCGCCGCCGCTGGAAGAGGGAGCTCGGCTCGCTCGCCTCAGCCACCCACTCCTCCAGCCGCTTCACGAACAGCCGCGCCTGGACCGGCCAGTGGAACGACACCTGCGCGATCCGGTGGCCGTTCCGGGCGTACTCGAGGCGGGTGCGCTCGTCGCGGCGCAGCTCCAACACGGCCCGCGCGGCGGCCGACGGGTCCTCGAAGGGCACGACCGTTCCGGTCCGCCCCTCCGGGCGCTTGGACACCAGCGCCTCGGCCAAGGGGTTGGGGGTGGTGACCACCGGCAGGCCATGGGCCATGTACTCCACCACCTTCGTGGGCAGGGAATGCCGGTAGTTGTCGGTGTCGTGCAGGAGGCTGATTCCGGCCAGGGCTCCGGACGCCATGCGCAGGGCGCGGTCGTTCGGGACGAAGCCGTACCAGTGCAGGGCGTTCTCCTGGTGGGCTTCGCGCAGCAGAGGGCGGACCCCGTGGTCGGCGCCGCCGATGACCTCCAGGCGGACACCGTGGTCGCGCAGCTCGCGGCCCATCTCGACGAGGTCCTCGGCGCCCCGCGCCCGTGAGACGTGCCCCAGGTAGACGACCCGGTCGTCACCGGGCTCGCGGTGTGGTCTGTCAGGTACCTCGGTGGTGTTGGGCACCACCATGTGTTCCGCGCGGAACCTGGCGCGGTAGCCCTCCTCCGCCAGCAGCAGGTGCATCTTGCGTTCGGCGCGGCGCTCGAAGCCGCGCACCACGCTGCCGAGCGGCTTCCGTAGCGGACGGGGCACCCACGGTTTGGTGAGCAGGGCGGAGGCCGTGTCCTCGTGGATGTCCCAAACGGTCACCGGGCGTTTGGCGGGCAGCGCCAACAGGAGTTCGGGATCGTGGAAGAGCAGCAGGTCCGCTTCGGGCGCGAGCCGGGCCAGGATCGCGCGGGCAGCACGGATCGACGCGAGCCGGTCGCGGCCGGAGGCGCGCGGCACGTCAACCGAGCGGATCTCGTCCCAGGGGGTTACACCGCACTCCCGGAACGGGGCGACGTAGGTCACCGTGTGCCCTGCGTCCACCAAGGACCGAATCTGGCGGTGCAGGATCCGGGCATCCTCTGGGTGGTGCACAATCGTGGCCACAAGTGCGTGCATCGAGATCACCTACGCGTGTCACCGGTTGTTCGGTCTACTGCGATGATCCGCCGCTACGAGGCGGTATCAGCTGCACGACACGGTATTCACCTGCGGAAACACGCTGAGGAAAGCCGGGTGGACACGCGGGGTGATTCGGGTGAACCTTCGGTTGGGTGTTGGTGAACGCACGAAGGCACGCCGCCGAACGCCGCCTGGCGCCCGGGTGGGCGTGCCTTGCCCCGGTCCTGTGAAGGGGGCTCTTCGCCTGAGTGGTCCGGCTCCTTACCGGATCTGGATCCTTACAGGACCTCGATTCCCTCGCGCTGGACCTGGCGGCGGACCTGAGCCGGGACTTCGGTGACGGCGTCGGAGTCCGGTTCGGAGCGCCTGAGGACGCCTCGCGTATCCAGGAGCAGCCGCGCGTACTCGATGAGGCGTTTGGGCCGGTAGTCGGTGTGGTCGGTCAGCAGGATGGTGAGGTCGGCTTCGGCTAGCGCCTGGTCGAGGTCGGTGGAACGCGGTATGTCCACCCCGTCCACCTGCCAGGACTCCACGTGCACGTCGTGGTAGGTCAGGGTGGCGCCTTTGGCGGCGAGCTTGCGGGCCACCGGTCGGGCGGGCGACTCGCGCTGGTCGGCGATGTCGGCCTTGTAGGTCACCCCCAGCAGCAGGACCTTGGAACGGGAGAGCGCCAGACCGGAGTCGTTGAGCAACTCCTGGGCGCGCTGGGTCACGTACGCGGGCATCCGGCCGTTGATCTCCTGGGCCAGCTCGACGAACCGGAAGGGGTAGCCGAGGGTCTTGACCTTGTAGGAGAGGTAGTTCGGGTCGATCGGGATGCAGTGGCCGCCCACCCCCGGCCCCGGGTAGAAGGCCTGGAAGCCGAACGGCTTGGTCGCCGCCGCGGAGATCGAGTCCCACAGGTCGATGCCCAACTCCTGGCAGAAGACGGCCATCTCGTTCACCAGGGCGATGTTGACGTGCCGGTAAGTGTTCTCGAGCAGCTTGGCCATCTCGGCCTCGCGGGTTCCGCGCGCTCGGACCACCGTCTTCACGAAGTTCTCGTAGAAGGCACCGGCTGCCTCCCCGCACTCCGGAGTCAGGCCGCCGACGACCTTGGGCGTGTTGGCCACACCGAAGGTGGGGTTGCCCGGGTCGATCCGCTCCGGCGAGAACGCCAGGTGGAAGTCGGCTCCGGCGACCAGGCCGGACTCCTCCAGGAGCGGACGCACGACCTCCTCGGTGGTACCCGGGTAGGTGGTGGACTCCAGGATCACCAGTGTCCCGGGGGACAGGTGGGCGGCGATGGCCTTGGCCGCGGAGGTGACCGCACCGAGGTCCGGCCCTCCCTCCGGCGACAGGGGCGTGGGCACACAGATGACGATGGTGCGCGCCTTGGTCACACACGCCGGGTCCGTGGTCGCGGTGAACCCCTGGCCCAGCATCGCGCTCACGTCTTCCGACGACAGGTCGTCGATGTGTGACGAGGCCTTGTTCAGGCCGTCGACCACGTGCGTGCTGACATCGAAGCCGGTCACCCTCAGCCCGGACGACGCGGCGGCGGCCGCCAGGGGCAGACCGACGTATCCGAGGCCGAGGACGACGAGGTCACTGGCTGAGCCGGAGCTCTGTTCGGGGACAGTGGCTGGGTTGGAGGCTGCGGCATCCACTTTGTGGTCACACTCGCATTCAATAGGTGAACGGGCGTAAATGGTCGAGGACAGCCATTCAGAGTGCTGGACGTCCGAGTGTAGACAGACGTTGCCCCCTGTTACGGGTTCTGGCCTGGTTCGGACATTTTTCGAATGAGAACCCGATACGCCTGGTTGTAGCGGTATACGGCCTCGGCCCAGGTACGGTCCGCGCCAACACGGCTTTGACCTGCTTGGCCGTAGGACATCCGCTTTTGATGACTGTAGGCGAGTTTTGTGAGCACATCAGCTAGACGTGCCGATTCGCCCGCCGGAATTAACTCACCGGTCACCCCGGGTTCCACGATCTCTCGCAGAGCGGGAAGGTCACTCGCGACGACAGGGAGTCCTCCAGCCATGGCCTCCACGGGCTTCAAAGGTGTGACCAACCGGCAGACCCGGTCGTCACGGCGGGGGACCGCGAAGACGTCCAAGGCGGCGTGGTGGTGTCGGACCCGGTCGGCGGGCACCCTGCCCGGGAAGTGGGCTGCTCCGGACAGCCCCAGCCGCTCCGCCCGCTCCCGTAGTGCGGGGAGTTCCGGCCCGTCCCCGACCACCAGGGCATGGGCCGGTTCGCCGCGTTCCCGCAGGAGGGCCACGGCCTCCAAGAGCACGTCCAAACCTTCGTAACCGAAGCAGCTCGTGGTGGTGCCCGCGACGAACTCGTCCGGGCCGATGCCCAACTCCTCGCGGACCGCCGATCCGGAGGGGAGGGGCTCCAAGAACGAGGGGTCCACGGCGTTGGGCACGACCAGCAGACGTTCCCTGGGCACCCCTCGGGCCTCGATGTCGGCGCGCATGGCCTCGCCCAGCGTCACCACCAGGTCGGCGGCGAGCATGCACTCGGTCTCGTTGGCCCGTTCAGCTCGGTAGAAGGCGTCGCCGACGCCGCGGGAGGGGTCCCGGGACAGCCAGGACTCCTCCAGGAAACCGCGTACCTCGTAGACCACGGGCAGCCCGTGGAGGCGCCCCAGTTCCAGGGCCAGCCGCGCGTTGTGGTGGTTGCTCGCCGCGTGGAGTACGTCCGGGCGCACCGCCTCCACCAGCTTCGAAGCCAACCTGAGCCCTGATTCCAGCTCGTCGGCGTGGTTGGCGGGAGCCTTCCAAGGGATGAGGCGGTGGTACGGCACCCCGTCCACGCGCACGAGGGTGCGCGGGTCCGGTACGCCCTTGGTGAGCGGGTACCCGGCCCGGGTAACCGCGTGCACGTCCATCCCCGCCTCCCGCTGCGCGACCGCGATGCGGTGGGTGCGCTGGGTGTAGCCGGCGTTGGTGTGCGGCAGCGCGTTGGTGACCAGGTGCAGGACTCGGAGGCCTGCCCCGGGCTGCCCGGGATCGGTCGCCACGCGCCAGTGACCGGAGCCCGTGTCCGCCGGTCGCTGAGCGTTCACCGTGTCGTCAGGCCGCGTTCGGGCACCGCGGGTTAACGTGATTCCGTGATGGTCAGGCGAAACGGACGGGGCCGCGGGGACGGCGCGCCCCGTCGCCAGGGCCGTCCGGTGCTCCGCGGTGGTCCTGTGGGGCCCCGGCGGGATACGTTCGACCAGTTCGCGCGCGGTCTCCGCGTCTCCGGCGGCCAAGGCCGCGGCGACCAGGCGACCCGTGCGGCGGGCCGACGAGCCCGGCGCGGCGGACAGCAGTACCTCGCGTGCCTCCTCGCGCCGCCCCTGGTCCCACAGGGCGTAGGCGCGGGGCAGGGCACCCGAGCGTCGGGCCACGGCACGCGCCGCGTTCCGCATCGGGCCGGGCATAAGCCGAGGCGCCAGCAACGGCAGCCGGGCGGGGTCGGAGCGCAGCTGGTGCCAGGCCAAGGAAGCGGTGAACGTCACCGCCCGTGGCCAGAGGGCACGCGGACGCGGATCACGGGGTTCGGGAGTCTGGGTGTCATGCACGGTCAGTCACACAACCATGTGGACGTGGCCGGATGGTGACACCACGGCGACACGGACGGGACGACTGGGGCAAGGAAACCCACCGCCGCGCCCATCCGCCGGAAAAGCCCGTTTCGTCACCGTCGGCGCTCGCCCACGACACACCAGCACAGCACTCATCGCATCGGAACCAGAAGGAAACAGCCGTGGCAACCAACGCCCCTCTTGGCAGCCAGGACACCGGGATCGTGCACGTGGTCGGCGCCCGCCCCAACTTCGTGAAGGCCGCCCCGGTCGTCTCCGCGCTGCGGGGCCGCGGCGCCCACCAGACGGTCCTGCACACTGGTCAGCACTACGACGACCGCATGTCCGCCGTCTTCTTCCGCGATCTCGGCCTCCCCACCCCCGACATCGACCTCGGTGTCGGTTCCGGCTCGCACGCCGCGCAGACCGCCGCGCTCATGGTCGGGCTCGAACGGGAGTTCACCCGGGCCGCCCCCGGAATGGTCGTGGTCTACGGCGACGTCAACTCCACCGTGGCCGCGGCCCTGGTCGCCGCCAAGCTCGGTATCCCGGTCGCACACGTCGAGGCGGGCCTGCGCTCCTTCGACAACACCATGCCGGAGGAGATCAACCGCCGGGTCACCGACCAGCTCAGCGACCTGTGTTTCGCGACCAGCCCCGAGGCCGTCGGCCATCTGGCGGCTGAGGGCGTCTCCCCGGGCCGCGTCCACCTCGTCGGCAACCCGATGATCGACACGCTCCTGGGCAACCTCGACCGCTTCGACGCCGACGCGCTGCGCACCCGCCTCGACCTGCCCGAGAGCTACGTGGCGGCCACCCTGCACCGGCCCGCCAACGTCGACGATCCCGCCAACGTCGCGCGCCTGACCGAGCGCCTGCACGAGATCGCCGACCTCACCGACGTGGTCATGCCCGTGCACCCCCGTGGCAAGGAGGCCTTCGACCGTGCTGGGCTGGGCAACCACCCGCGCGTCCGCCTCCTCGAACCGCTTGGCTACCTCGACTTCGTCGCGCTCACCCGCGGCGCCTCGGCCGTGGTCACCGACTCCGGCGGAGTCCAGGAGGAGACCACCGTCCTCGGCGTTCCCTGCCTGACCCTGCGCCCCAACACCGAACGGCCGATCACCGTCACCCACGGCACCAACCAGCTGATCACCGACGCCGACCTCCTGCCGACCCTCAGCAAGGTCCTGGACGGCCGCACCGCGGAACGGATCGGCGACGTCCCGCCCCTCTGGGACGGGCGTTCCGGCGAGCGCATCGCCTCAGTCCTCACACAGTGGTCCAGGTGATTCCATGAACCCCGCACGCACCGACCCCACCCGCAGCAGTGCAGCACGCAGTAACACCGCACGCTCGAACCCCGCGCACACCACGTGCGAACCCGGATACCCCTCGGGCCCCGCCGCCCGGTTGGCCCTGGGGATCCGGACCAGGCCCGGCACACGCCGAACCGCGCGCCCCTTACCCCTGGGCGCCTACCAACCGAAGGACCCTGTGGTTTCCCGAACCGAGCGCAAGGTGGCAGACCGTGAAACGGCGTGATCAGAGCCAGACGGAACAGATTCGGCAGGCACTGGCCGAGCGCGAGGCCCAGCTCCAGGAGGCGCAGGCGCGCCTCGCCGCGCTCGAGGGCTCCACCTCTCTCCAGGTGGGCCGCGCACTCACCGCCGCCGCGAAGCGCCCCGGGCGCTCCCTGGTCAGGCTCCCCCGTGACCTCTTCCGGCTCTGGCGCCGCAGCGGAAGCACCAACCACGCCGCTGGCCGCAGGGCCGAACCCGTGCGCTCGTTCGACGCGGACCGCCAGGAAGCCCGACTCCTCACCGGGCTCAGCGGCGGCCGCGAGGACCTCCTCGTCGCGGCCACCGTCGTCGGGCCCTCCGTCCGGGCCGCGATCGACCCCTATCTGCGCTCGGTACCCCTCCGGCCGCACGACGCCCAGATCGTCATGGACGGTGTGGACGTGGACCTCCTCCTGGTGTCCGCGTCGGCGGCCGCCCCGGGATCCACTTGGGCCCACGTCGGCGACCCCGCCGCCGTCGACCGCACCCGAGCGCTGCACTGGGTCCTGGAATCGGCCGCAGCACGCGGCATCCCCACGGTTCTCCTCGACGACGCCCCCGCCCCGCCCGCCCTGCGCCAACTCGGCTTCGACCGCGTGCACAAGGGCGACGCAGGCGTGCCGCTGCACCTGTTCAACCCGGTCGCTGCCGACCTCGTCTCCGGCCCGGAGGCCGTGTTCGTCCGCACATCGCGTGACACCCCGGTCCCCGAAGTCCTGGTGAACCTGGGTGTGGGTGTGGTCGACGCCGACTCGCCGAAACTCCCGGATGCCATGCGCGCCGCCAACGTCGTGGTGGTCCCGGAATCCGGGCACGACGCCCCGCGCCTGCACCGGCGCGCCTGGGCCTGCGGCACCCGAGTGGTCCCGCTCCCCGCGGTCCCCGTTCCCGGCACCGAGGACCTGGCGGTCACCGTTCCCCGCCTGCGTGCCGCCGAGCCCGCGGCCCACGAGGTACGCGCCATGCTCCGCGGAGTGTTCCTCGAGGACGCCACCCCGGTCCGCCTCGCGGCGCTCCTGGACGGCCTCGACTTCGCGGCCGGGACGTCCGGTACCGAGTTGCCGCTGAGCGGTCGCGGTGTGGCCGTCCTCGCCGATCCCGGATCAGCCGACGAGGCCGACCACCTCGCCGAGGACCTCCTGGACTCCCGCCTGCGCCCCGCGGAACTGGTGGTGCCCGACACCGCCGCCCGGCTCCCCGGCGTCCAACGGCTGCGAGCCGAGGGCGTCACCGTGCGCACGATCCACGCGACCGCCCCCGACACCCCGGAGGAGCTCACCCGGGACGACGGGGACCCCGCCACGGGGACGGCACCGGACCACTGGGCGGACCTCGCCGAACGCGCCACCTCGCGCTGGGCACACCTGTGGACCGGGCCGGTCGGCCGACACCGGTTGGCCGACCTCGCCTGCGCGGCCGAGTGCTCCGACGCCGACGCCGTCGGCACCCCTGACACCGCGACGGAGGGTGGCGGCACCCTCGCCGAAGCGGGGGAGCGGGGTTTCTTCGACCGTGACACGGGTGGCCGCCAGTACGTGTTCGTCACCTCCGTCACCCCGGAGCTGGTCCGGACCCGTCTCCTACGGCGCGGCTGGCACCCAGCGGAGTGGAACCGGCGTGGCGCCAGGCTCCTCGCCCTGGGCCCGGACCACGGGTCCGGTACCGAAGGCGACAGCGGGGACTCCACCCGCGCTGAAGCCCCGACCGGTGCTCTCGGGTGAACCCCACCGAACACGCCCCAGCACGGGCAACCCACCAGTATCCGAAGGGAAGAACGTGAGCACAGCTCCTCCGCGCGCACTCTTGTACGGCGACGTGGACCTCAACATCATCGACGGTTCGGCGGTCTGGGCGCAGTCGATGGCACAGGCCCTGGCCGCGGCCGGATGCGAGGTCACCCTGCTGCTGAAGGCGCCGGTGCGGACCGACCGGCTCACGTCACCCCTCACCGAGACTCCGGGGATCCGGGTGGTGCGGCCCTACGAGGACCGCATGCTCGCCGACCTCGGGCCGCGCGGCCTCACACCCGAGCAGGCGGTGGAGCTGATGGGTCGGCTGCACGCCCGCAAGCCCTTCGACCTCGTGGTCGTGCGGGGCAGCCGCCTCGCCGGGCTGGCCGCCCAGGAGGAGTCCCTGTCGGGGCGCCTGTGGACCTACCTCACCGACTTCCCCCACAGCGTCGGCCAACTGACCGCCACGGCCACGGCCGAGCTCACCGAGATCGCCCTGGCCTCCCGCTTCGTCCTCTGCCAGACCGAGGAGCTGCGGGCCTTCCTGGAGTCGACGGTGCCCGCCGCGTGCGGACGCTCGGTCCTGTTCCCGCCGGTCGTGGTGGTGCCGCCCGGTGTCGAGGCGGACGGCCAGGTGCACGCCCGCACCCGGCTGGCCTACACGGGCAAGTTCGCGCCCCGCTGGAACACCCTGGAGATGACCGAACTCCCCGAGGAGCTGCACCGCCTCGGAGTGGATTCGGAACTCGTGATGATCGGCGACAAGATCCACGCCGAACCGGCTGACTGGGCCAAGCGCATGCATAGGGCCTTGGAGAGCACACAGCACGTGGACTGGCGCGGCGGTATGGCGCGGGCCGACGCGCTCCGACAGTCGGCCGAGTGCGATTTCGGGCTGTCGTGGCGCGACCCCGCCATGGACGCCAGCCTCGAACTCTCCACCAAGGTCCTGGAGCTGGGCGCACTCGGGTTGCCCGTGGTGCTCAACCGCACCCCCATGCACGAGGCGCTGCTCGGCTCCGACTACCCGCTGTTCGCGGGGGAGGACGCCTCTTCCGTGGCGGCCGTGGTCGCTCGCGCCTACACCGACCGCGCCGTCTACGCCGAGGCCGCTGATCGCTGCCGCTCCGCCGCGGCCGACCACAGCCTGGAGCGGGCCGCCGAACGCCTGCGCGGCTACCTGCGCGAGGCGCTCCCGCCGACGCCGACCGGGACCAGCCCTGACCGCCCACTCAAGGTCGTCATCGCCGGTCACGACCTCAAGTTCTTCACGCGCCTCGCCGAATACCTGGACTCCCTGCCCGGTCTCGACGTGCGCATCGACCAGTGGGAAGGGCTGAGCACCCACGACCAGTACCGGTCACGGGAGCTCGCCTCCTGGGCCGACGTGGTCATCTGCGAGTGGTGCGGCCCCAACGCCCTCTTCTACGCCAAGTGGAAGCGCCCCGACCAGCGGCTGATCGTCCGACTGCACCGTTTCGAGCTGTACGCCGAGTGGCCGCGCCGCCTGGACATCGGCAAGGTCGACGCGATCGTGTGTGTGAGTCCGCACTACGCCGACCTCACCCGTGAGATCACCGGTTGGCCCGCCGAGAAGGTGGTCGTACTGCCCAACTGGGTGGATGACCGGCAGCTCGACCGGCCCAAGCTCGCCGGGGCCGAGTACTCGCTGGGCATGATCGGGATCGCGCCGTCGCGCAAGCGCCTCGACCGAGGACTGGACGTCCTGTCCGAGCTGCGCCGCCTGGACCCCCGCTACACGCTGTCGGTCAAGAGCAAACAGCCGTGGGAGTACTGGTGGATCTGGAACCGGCCTGAGGAGCGTGCCTACTTCGAGCGCGTCTACCGCCGGATCCAGCGCGACGAGGCGCTCGCCTCGGGTGTGGTCTTCGACGGGTTCGGCCCGGACGTGGCCACCTGGCTTCGGAGGGTGGGTTTCGTGATCTCCACCAGTGACGACGAGTCCTTCCACCTCGCACCCGCGGAGTGTGCGGCCTCTGGCGGGGTCCCGGCGCTGCTGCCGTGGCCGGGTGCCGACACCATCTACGACCCGCACTGGATCCACGACAACCCCGTCGCCATGGCCGAGGCGATCCACGCCACGGTGTCCGGAGGCGGGTTCGGGCAGGAGAGCGACCGGGCGCGCGCCGAGGTCGTCGGGGCTTACAGCCTGGAGCGGGTCCGGGGCCTGTGGAGCGACCTCGTGGTCAGAGGGGAGACCCCAGCGCTGACGGGGAGTACCAGTGCCCACGCCGGAGCGGGAGGCTGACCGGTTCCGGAGGGCCGGTCGGCCGTCATACGGGGCCGGTCATCTTCGACAGGCCTCCCGCTCCGGCGGGCAGGAACAGCGCGAAGGTGGTCGGCCTGGTCTGCACCAGCTCGATCCGGGCCCCCTCGGACTCGGCGATGTGCCGGGCGAGGGCCAGGCCGAGGCCGGTGCCGCCGCCCCCGCTCACCTCGCGTTCGAAGATCCTTCCGGACAGGTGCTCGGGGACTCCCTCGCCCTCGTCGCTGACCTCTACGCGGACGGACTGTCCGGTGTCGAGGCGGCGGATGGTCACCGTCCCGGCTCCGTGTTTGTAGGCGTTCTCCACCAGGGTCGCGAGGATCTGGGCGAGGTCGGTGGGGACGGTCATCGCGGTCAGTCCCGCGTCGCCCGTGACCAAGAGCCTGCGCCGTTCCCGGTGGAAGACGGGCGACCACTCGGCCTGGAGGTGGTTGAGCAGCGGGTCGAGCTCCACCGCCTCCACCTCGGGGTTCTGGCTCTTTCGGGCGCGGCCGAGCAGGCTCTCAACGGTTTCCACGAGGCGCTCGGTCTGGGCGAGGGCGGCCTCGCCCTCCTCCCGGACGACGTCCGGGTTGTTCGACTCCGCGATGATCTCCTCCAACCGCATGGTGAGCGCGGTCAGCGGTGTGCGGAGCTGGTGCGAGGCGTCGGTCGCGAAATGGCGTTCGGTGGCGATCAGCCCGGCGATGCGTTCGGCGCTGCGGTCCAGCACCTCGGCGACACGGTCGGCCTCCGGGATGCCGTAGCGATGGCCCCATGGTGTCGTCACCCCGGAGCCCAGCCGTTCGGCGGTGGCGGCGAGGTCCACCAGTGGGAGAGTGAGTCTGCGGGCCTGGAACATCGACAGGCCCACGGCGACCCCGATCGCGAGCAGGGACAGCGAGGCGATTCCCAGCCACGCCCGGACCACGCTCTCCTGTACGGTCTCCGCGCTCGCCCACACCTCGACCCGCGTGCCGTTTCCCGTGGTCACCGAGGCTTTCAGCAGGCTTGGTGAGTCCGCGGTCTCGGGATTCAAGGACGGGTTCCCCGCGGTCATCGCCGTCGGTCCGTCCGCGGGCGTGATGCGGACGAACCGATCCGGGTGTTCCTCGTCGAACTCGGCCAGGTCCAGGCCGTTGTGGAGTTCGAGCATGGTGTCGCTCTCGGAGCCGATCAGCTCGGCCTCGCCCTCCAGCTGGCGGTTGCTCTCGTCGTGCACCAGCTTGTAGGTCAGCGCACCCAGAGGCAGCCCAAGCAGCATGACTGCGATGACGGTCACCACCAGGGTGGAGAAAACCATCCGCCTGCGCATGTCACCTCACGTCCGTCCGACCCCGTGGCGGTCGACCGGAAAGCGCGTCGAACCCAAGGTCGTGTCAGTCTCGTTCGAACCGGAAGCCCACACCCCGGACGGTCGTGATGTAGGACGGTTGGTTCGCGTCGTCGCCCAGTTTGCGGCGTAGCCACGAAATGTGCATGTCCAGGGTCTTGGTGGAGCCCCACCAGTTGGTGTCCCACACCTCCCGCATGATCTGCTCCCTGGTGACCACTTTGCCCGCGTCGCGTACGAGCACGCGCAGCAGGTCGAACTCCTTGGTGGTCAGCTGGAGCTCCCGGTCGCCCAGCCAGGCCCGGCGCGAGTCGTTGTCGATCCGGACCCCGTGGACCACCGGGACCTCGGCCCCGCCGCGGCGCAGGAGCGCCCGGACCCTGGCCAGGAGCTCGGCGAGCCTGAAGGGTTTGGTCACGTAGTCGTCGGCACCCGCGTCGAGGCCGACGACGGTGTCGACCTCGTCGGCGCGGGCGGTGAGAATGAGGATCGGCGTTCCGTGACCCTCGGCGCGGAGCCGACGTGCCACCTCAAGGCCGTCCATTTCGGGTAGCCCGAGATCCAGGACCATGAGGTCGATGTCTCCCGCACGGGCGCGGTCGAGTGTCTCAATGCCGTTGACTGTCACGTCTACCGTGTAGCCCTCGCGTCGGAGTGCGCGCGCGAGGGGCTCGGAGATCGAGACATCGTCTTCGGCCAGCAAAACGCAGGTCATGATGCCGATCGTAGGTCCCGGGTGGCGCATTTCCCTATTATGCGCGCCGGATACACCAAGGTTGGCCGAAAATGCGCTAATCACATAACGGTCAAATGGTGCGATTGGCCATCTTCGGCCTTTTCTTTGCACGTTCTTGGTGAAACTGGGAAGGTGGGTGGTTGGGAGCCCGCGATCCGTGGGTCCGTCCTCCTTCCCTGGATTTCAAGAGGAGTCCGTAGTGAACCCCAACCCCAGCCCCGGCGGTGAATTCGGGCTTCCATCTCAGGGACAACAGTGGTCCCACGGGCCACAGCCTCCCCAGGGGCCACAGGAGCCTCGTCCGCAGGGGCGGTACGGGACCGGGCTGGTCGCGGTGCTCTGCGTGATCGCCGTGCTGGGGGGTGCCTCGTTCCTCGGCGGAGGGCTCGCCGTGGGAGGCATGCTGACGGCCCGGATCGCGGAGGAGCCGGGGCCCGAGCCCGCCGCACAGGAGCCCTCCGAAGAGCCCGCCGAAAGCCCCACTCCCGAGGAGCCGCCGAGCCCTCCGGAAGTGCCCTCCCCAGACCTCACCGAGGAGCCGACCGATCCGCCCGCTGAGGACCCGGACGAGCCGCTCTTGACGGCCGAGGAGGTCGTGACGGAGCTGCGAGACGAGTACGACGACCTCCAAGCGGGCGCCGACATGACCGGCGAGGTGTGCGAGGAGGACGAGGACGACCCGCTCTTCGTCTGCACGGGTGCCGTGCACACCAACCTGGTGCGCGTGGTCACCTTCGAGGACTCCTTCCTGGCCGAGACCCTCGCCATGGGGATCCGGAACCAGGCGGACGAGGGGGAGGGTGACGCGGTGGACGCCCAGGACGCCTGCCACGTCGTGCTCGTCTGGTTCGAGGAAGGCGGCATGGACCAGGCGGACCGCGACACCATGGCCGGTGAAGTCGATGGGATCGTCGACTGCTGAGTCTCCGCACGGGACCCGTACCGGGCGCCCGGCACCGCCGCGTCGTTGCGAAAGCTATGGGCCACCCTGAGTGATGATGGGGGTGTTGGTGGTGGTTGACGGGCTTTAGAGCCTGCGATTCCCACCGGACCTATCCACTCTTCCCGGACCTTGGACCAGGGCGGGGCATACGAGGAGCGGCGATGGCGCGGCGCAGTGGCATGGGCGGGACGCAGCCGAAGTCCGGGCGTTGGGGAGCGGGGGTGGGCGCACTGGCGACGGCCGTGGCCCTGAGCCTGCCGGGAACGGCCGCGACACCCGCCGGGGCGGCGGTGGCCGGTCCGGCGGAGACTGTGGGCGACCCGCCTGAGACCGGGCCGTCGAGCTATTCGCCCCGCCAGTACTACTCCACCTGGCGCGATGCCCGCACCTACTGGTCGCAGGAAAGCCAGTACCCCACGGGCGGCTGGCTCCGGGCCGGGAGGCATGCCTTCTTCTGCCAGGTGGAGGGTGAGCCCCACTCCGACGGCGAGGGGTACTCGACCTGGTGGGCGCTGACCGACGACGAGACCGGGAACCGGGACGTCTTCGTCAGCGCCACGGCCTTCCGGGTGGCCGAGCCCTGGCAGCCGGTCGAAGGGCTGCCGCGCTGCTGAGGCGGTCGGCGCGAGGACCGCGGAGGGACAAGGGACAGGTGCCGGGACGCGAAGCGGGCCCGTCCGAGAACTCGGACGGGCCCGCTTTCCGTGTCCGGTCCGGTCACCCGGTGGCCGGGCGGCCGTTCGGCGGGATCAGGCGCCGACCTCCCCGAGGCCGGTCACTGGCTTGCGCTTGCGGCTCAGGTAGAGCGCGCTGCCACCGGCGCCGACGGCCACCACGGCGGCGATGATCAGACCGGTCAGGGCACCACCGGTGACCGGCAGGGCACCGCCCTTGTCCTCGTCCTCCTCACCGGGGCGGCCGGGCTTCTGGTCGTCCGGGTCGCTCGGACCATCGGTCGGTTCGTCGGTCGGGTCCGGGGACTCCGGCGGGTCGGTGGGCGAACCGCCGCCGTTGCCGGGCGGGTCGGTGGCCTCGTCGCCGACTACGATGCGACCGGCACCGCCCTCGGGGTAGTCCTCGGCGCTCACGACACCGCTGAGGGTGTCGGTGAGGAACTGCTCCAGGGCGCCCTGGTAGGTGGAGCCCACCACGGTGAAGTCGGCGTCGCGGAAGGGGTACATGTCCCCGCCGCCGGCGGAGAAGTCGTTGGTCGCGATCGTGATGTCATCGCCGTCCACGACCTCGCCGTCCTCGACGATCACGGTGCCGTCGTGCAGGACCGCGTGGCGCACCCGCTCGCCTTCGGTGAGCACCTCGCCGTCCTCGCTGACCTCTTGGGCGGTGTTGTCGGGCTCGTAGGCGAAGTTGACCCCGGCCACCTGCATGAAGCGGCCGTCGGAGGTGGGAATGGCGGAGACACCGTGCTCCAGCAGTTCCTTGACCTGTGTGCGCGGGACCTCCGGGACCACCGCGACCTGGTTGGCGAAGGCGGCGATCGAGTAGGTGTCCAGCGCGGTGACCGGGCCGGCTGGGATCACCGAGTCGTTGCGGATGCCGCCGCCGTTCTGGATACCGATCTGGGGCTCCGGAACCTCGTACTCCTCGGCGTTGCGTACACCGGTGTCCACGAGCGCGTCGGCCAGCAGACTGCCCAGGTTGGTCTCCTCGCTGCGCACACTCGGGTTGCGGCCGTCCAGGCCGACCTCGCTCTGCGCCACCTCGGTCTCGGCGAGCTCTTCCACGTAGTCGGCGACGGGCTTGGCCACCTCGGTGTCGACATCGGTGTGCGGCTCGACGGCGTCGTCGCCGGTACCGGACACCCGTACCGGTCCGGAACGGTCGCCGATGGAGTGGAGGTCGCCGTTGTCGTCGAAGTTCATCACCAGTCGGCCGACGTACTTGTAGTCCGAACCGGCGGTGACGATCGGCACCTCGACCCCGTCGGCGTTGTCCACCCACAGCGGGTAGGACAGCTCTTCGCCGGTGTCCGGGTGCACGCTGACCTCGTCGTCGGGCACCAGCGGGTCGTCGGGGTTGGCCATCACCTCGTGGCCGCCGCCGGAGACCATGGCGTCGATGCCGGTCAGCTCCTGGGCCACCTCCTCCTCGTAGGTGATGTCCTGGAGGTGGGAGATCATGATGATCTTGTCGATGTCTTCCTCGGCCAGCCGGTCGACCTCGGCCTGGACCGGGCCGACGACCTCGTCCACCACCACGTCGCGCGGGCTCGAGATGGTGTGCAGGGGCGGGTAGAGCGCACCGACGATGCCGACGTCGTGCCCCTCCATCTCCACGACGGAGCTCGGGGCGATGCGCTCTTCCTCTTCCAGCGCGGCCAGCTCGGGCTCGCCCGAGACGTCCACGTTGGCGGCGACAACCGTGGTCTCCTCGGGCAGCTCGCCGATGAACTCGGCGTACAGGTCGGGGCCCAAGTCGAACTCGTGGTTGCCCATCGAGATCGCGTCGTACTCCGCGTGGGAGGTGGCGATCGCGTCGTAGAAGGGCGCGCCGTCCTCCTGCGAGGCGGCGAACTCCGGCCCGGGAAGGTACATGTCGCCGGAGTTGACGGCGACCACGCCGTGTTCCCCGGCCTCGCCGTCCTCGGCCTCGTCACCGGCGTTCTCGGCGTCGCGCAGCTCGTTGAGCAGGGTCGTGTACCGCGCGGCCCCGCCGAAGTCCGGATCGGCGGGGGCGTTCAGGAGTGCGGACTCGGGGTCGTTCCCGTGCAGGAGGGTGAGGGTGAAGGCCGCGTCACCGTCGGGGGTGTCCGTGGGCGCGGAGGCGCTGGCTGCGGGTGCGAAAGGTACCACCAGCGCGCCTGTCAGGATCAGTGCGCCGGATGTGCGCACGAGTCTGGACATGTCTGCTGTGACTCCTTTGGGGGATCTGGCGGGGACACCGCCGTGAGGCGGGTGAGATCGGAGTTCGTTCACCCTAGACGGGGTGAGGTGTTCGGGCACGGGCCCCGGGGTTACGATTTGCAGAACCTCCAGTGTGCGCGGAGGTTGCCGACTGCTGAATATAACTCAGGGTAATATTTTCACGGATTCTGTTGCCCAGTGTGTTGGTTTTTGGTTCGGGTTCCGGTTCCGCCCCCGTCGGCCCGGTGCCCTTAGCTCCACGCGCCCCTACCATGGACTGAAAGTCGGCTCGATTCCCTCGGAGGACGTTCGTGTTTCCCTCTGGCCAGGACCCGTACGACCCCAACTCGGGACAGGGCGGCGTTCCCTCCCAGCGAGGAATGCCCGACTTCAACGCGAGCTTCGAGGCACAGCGGCCCGACGCGCCCATGCCCAAGAAGGTCTCCACGGTCCGCACCCTGATGTTCATCGGCGGTGCCTGCGGCCTGCTGCTCTCCCTGCTCTTCATCATGGGCATGAGCGTGCCGAACGAGGCGATGACCGAGGTCCTGGACGAACAGGCCGCGGTCGCCGCCGAGCAGGACGTCGACCTGGCCCTCGACGCCGAGACCATGCGTTCGCTCATGCTCTCCATGGCGCTGGTGACCGGGCTGTACGGGATCTTCTCCACCTTCCTCGCCGCACGTCTGCCCCGTCGCACCGTGGGCGTCTACTGGGGCACCATGGTGTTCCAAGGGCTGGCCGGCCTGCTCCTTGGATGGAACCTGTTCTCCGGTGACCTGCTCGCGATCGTCCCGCTGGGCTTCACCGTCGCGATGATGGCCTTCATGTGGGACAAGGAGAGCCGAGCGCACTACGGCTTGCTCTAAGTCGACTGGGTCGGCCCCGGAGAAGCGCGCTCTGGACACCTCACGCCGGTTCCTCCCCGGAGGTGCGGCCGAAGAGTCGGCCCTCCCTCGGCGGCCGGGGCACCCGAACCGCGACCTTGGTCCACTGGCGCTCCAGGAGTCCCCGTACGCTCCCGTCCTCCTGGCCCGTCTGCCCCTCCAGAGCGAGAACCGCGCGGAGGAGCTCCTCGGAGTCGGGCCGGTCGTTCGCATCCTTGCGCATCGCCGCCGCCACCAGCTCTCCCAAGCCGTGTGGCAGGTGCTGGACGTCGGGCTCCTCGGACACCACCCGGCGGGACATCTCCTCCGGGGCGGCCGTCCCGAACGGGTCGTGCGCGGTTGAGGCGAAGGCGACCGTCGCGCCCCACAGGAACACGTCGGACCGCTGCGTCGTCGGCTGGCCGCGGTACTGCTCGGGGCTGATCCACCCGGGTGTGCCCAACTTGTCGCGCTGCTGGGCGACGCGTTCGTCGGGCAGGGCCTCCGGTGAGGGGAGCCCGAGGTCCCGGTAGGCACGGCGCATTTTCCGCAGCCGGATCCACTTCGTGGGGTCGGGGTCCTCCACCGCGTGTGCGATCCCAAAGTCCAGCAGCTTGGGCCCCTGAACGGAGAGCACCACGTTGCCCGGTTTGAGGTCGCGGTGCACCACCCCCGCGGCATGGATCGCCCGCAGGGCCTCGGCGATACCGGCGGCGAACCCGAGGAGCATGCCGCCGCGCAGCCGCCCGAAACGCTCCACGTGGTAGCGCAGAGTGGGCCCCGGCACGTACTCGGTGATCATCCACGGCCGTTCGGAGCCCACGTCGGCCCGAACGAAGCGGGCTACCGACGGACTGTTGACCTTGGACAGCAGCCGGGCCTCGTGTGCGAACCGTTCCCGGAACCGGTGGTCGGAGGACTGCTCCGGGTGGACGACCTTCACCGCCAGGTAGCCGTGCACCCCGGGTGACTCCGCGGCGTACACGGTGCCCATGCCGCCCGAACCCACCCGCCCCCGCACCCGGTGCCCGCCGATCTCGCGCGGATCTCCGGGCTCCAGCGGAGCGAGTCTGCGGACGCCGCGTGCCTTCAAGGGCCCTCCGACCGGAAGAGGTGGACGGTTGAGGCGAAGTCTATCTCCGGGCCCCTCTGTGCAACCGATCCTCCGCGGTTCGGGCGCCCGGCTCTCGGAAGACCAGGAGAAACCGGGCATAGGGTTGGCGTGCGGACCGTACAGGCCACGTCTTTGAGGACCCCCCACGTGAAGTTCGTGCTCGCCGACTGGACCACCGTCGACGTGACCCCCGCCATGCACGGCGCGGTGAGGGGGGCGACACGGCTCCCGTCGGGGGAGTTCGTTCCTGCCGCCACCGACCACGCCACCCGTCGAGGCCTGATCCGCGAGTTTCTGGCGGAAGACCCGGTCGACGGGCAACTCGTGCTCACATGGCGCGGACGGGACCTGTTCGCCGTGGTCACGGAGGAAGGGCGGGTAGGCCCTGCTCAGGCTCCGCGCGGGGAGGTGCTGAGCGGGTGGGCCACCTTCTGGATGTTCGTGGCACTGTTGGTTCCGGCCCTGGGGCTGGCATTCCTGTCCCAGTTCGTGGAGATGCGCAGTCTTGCGTACATCCTTGCCTTCGCGGCGTTGCTGTTCCTGGGCTGGCTCCTGCCCGTACTCGTCTTCTCGCTCGTCGGACGATCGAAACGGGCGGCGGACGGCGGCGGCTGAGTAGATTCATGCGGGTTGTACACAGGCCGGTGGACGAGGCCCCCGAAGGTCGGTGTCCTCTGGCAGGGTCAGAGGTGACACCAGAGGGGGAGGACCATGAAACCGGAGCAGTTCATCGACGCGGCCCTGTGGTTCCCGGAGGCGGAGGAGAGCGAGCCCTTCGGCCCCGGCATCCTCGTGTACAAGGTCGCGCGGCAGAAGATGTTCGCCCTGCTCACCGGCGGCTCCGACGGCGGCCCCGAGACGGTGAACCTCAAGTGCGACCCAGAACTGGCTCTGGAGCTGCGCCACCAGTTCCCCGCGGTCACCCCCGGCTGGCACATGAACAAGCGGCACTGGAACTCCGTGTTGCTGGACGGCACCGTTCCCGGAGACGAGCTCGTAGAGATGCTCAGGCACTCCTACGTCCTGGTCGCGCGCAGCCTGCGCCGGGCGGACCGGGACCGGGTGCTCGCCGTCCTGGAGGAGCAGACCCCGGAGATCGGCGCCGAGGCCTGAGAAAGGACGCAGGTACCCATGTCCACCACAACCAAGCCGACCCCTCCTCAACAGGCCGTGGTCCAAGGGGTCCTGGAACGCCTCACCTATGCCAACGAGGAGACCGGCTACACCGTGGCCAAGGTCGACACCGGGCGGGGCGGCGACCTGCTCACGGTGGTGGGCTCCCTCCTGGGCGTCCAGCCGGGCGAGGCGCTGCGGCTGCGCGGCCGCTGGGGCTCCCACCCCCAGTACGGCCGACAGTTCCACGTGGACGACTACACGACCGTGCTGCCCGCCACGGTCCAGGGCATCCGCCGCTACCTCGGCTCCGGGCTGATCAAGGGGATCGGGCCGAAGATGGCCGAGCGGATCGTCGAGCACTTCGGTACCGAGGCCCTGGAGGTCATCGAAGAGGAGGCCGAACGCCTCATCGAGGTCCCCGGACTGGGCCCCAAACGCACCAAGCTCATCGCTGACGCATGGGAGGAACAGAAGGCCATCAAGGAGGTCATGGTCTTCCTCCAGGGCGTGGAGGTCACCACCTCGCTGGCGGTGCGCATCTACAAGAAGTACGGCGACGCCTCGATCGAGGTGGTCCAGAAGGAGCCCTACCGGCTGGCCTCGGACGTGTGGGGGATCGGCTTCAAGACCGCCGACACCATCGCCCAAGCGGTCGGCATCCCGCACGACAGTCCACAGCGGGTCATGGCCGGTATCCAGTTCACCCTGTCGGAGTCCAGCAACGACGGGCACTGCTACCTCCCCGAGGAACGGCTCATCTCCGCAGCCGTGAAGATCCTCCAGGTGGAGTCGGGGCTGGTCATCGAGTGCATCGCCGAGCTCGTGGCCGAGGAGGGCGTCGCACGGGAGACCGTCCCCGGCCCCGAAGGGGAACCCGTCCGCGCCGTCTACCTGCTCCCCTTCCACCGTGCCGAGCTGGGTCTGGCCTCCGGTCTGCGCTCACTGCTCGAGACACCGGAGGAACGCCTGCCCGCCTTCGCCGACGTCGACTGGCCCCTGGCGTTGGAGTGGCTCAACCGGCGCACCGGTGCCTCGCTCGCCGAGGCCCAGCAGCGAGCGGTCCGCGAGGCCCTCGCCCAGAAGGTGTGCGTGCTCACCGGCGGCCCGGGCTGCGGTAAGTCCTTCACGGTCTCCTCCATCGTCACCATGGCGATGGCCAAGGACGCCAAGATCATCCTGGCCGCCCCGACCGGGCGCGCGGCCAAGCGCCTCACCGAACTCACCGGCTTCGAGGCCTCCACGGTGCACCGCCTCCTCGAACTGCGTCCGGGCGGGGACGCCTCGCACGACCGGGACAACCCTCTGGACTGCGATCTCCTCGTGGTCGACGAGGCCTCCATGCTGGACCTGATCCTCGCCAACAAGCTGGTCAAAGCCGTCCCGCCCGGGGCCCACCTGCTGTTCGTCGGTGACGTCGACCAGCTTCCGTCGGTGGGGGCGGGGCAGGTCCTGCGCGACCTGTTGGAGGAGGGCTCGCCCATCCCCAACGTGCGCCTGACCCACGTGTTCCGCCAGGCCCAGCAGTCCGGCGTGGTCACCAACGCGCACCGGGTCAACCAGGGGGAGCCGCCGCACCTCCAGGGGATGTCCGACTTCTTCCTGTTCCCCTGCGACGATGCCGAGGACGCCGCCCAGATGACCGTCGACGTGGTCGCCCGGCGCATCCCCCGCCGCTTCGGCCTCGACCCGCGCCGCGACGTGCAGGTGCTGACCCCGATGAAGGGCGGGCCCGCCGGGGCGACCAACCTCAACTCCGCCCTCCAGACAGCCGTGACCCCGCCGGCGGAGCACATCCAGGAGCGCAGGTTCGGCGGGCGGGTCTTCCGGGTGGGCGACAAGGTCACCCAGATCCGCAACAACTACGAGAAGGGGGAGAGCGGGGTCTTCAACGGCACGCTCGGCGTGGTCACCGGGATCGACTCCGTCGCCCAGGAAGTGTCGGTGCGTACCGACGAGGACGAGGAGATCGGCTACGACTTCGCCGAACTCGACGAGCTCACCCACGCCTACGCCATCACGGTGCACCGCTCGCAGGGCAGCGAGTACCCGGCGGTGGTCGTCCCCGTCACCACGTCCGCCTGGATGATGCTGCAGCGCAACCTGCTCTACACCGCGATCACCCGGGCGAAGAAGATGGTCGTTCTGGTCGGGTCCCGCCGTGCCCTGGCCCAGGCGGTCCGCAACGCCTCCTCCGGCCGGAGGCACACCGGGCTCGCCCACCGTTTGCGCCGCCCCCTGGCCGAACGTCACGAATCCCTCGTCTGATCGTCCCCATGCGCACGAAAAGCCCGATTCGGCCCACGAAAAGTACGGAGACGTTCGCGGATTCCGCCCCACGGGCCGTCCCTTGTGCATAGGCTCTCGTTCAGTCACCTTGCTTCCCTCGCGAGAATCTTCCCAAGTGAGGTTTTCCGCTCCGTGCTCGGTACGCCCAGGTGACAGCGGGACCAATCAGGATGCTGGCGCTCTTTCACCCCCCCCGGAGAGCGGCGGCAGCCCGGGTGCCGGCCGGATCGGGCTGGCACCCGGGGCTATCGATACTCCTGGGCATCGCGGCGGTCCGGTCCCGAGTCGTCAGGGCACACGCGGCAGGCCCTAGGCTGTTATCTCGTGCGACAGACTCTGATAGTGGTGGGTGCCGCGATCATTCGGGACGGATGCGTCCTGGCCGCCCAGCGCGCCCAACCCAAGGCCCAGCGCGGCCGGTGGGAGTTCCCCGGCGGAAAGGCCGAGCCGGGGGAGGCCCCGGCCGAAGCGCTCGTCCGCGAGTGCCGGGAGGAACTGGGCGTCACCGTCCGGGCCCTGGAACCGATCGGGGACGACGTTCCACTACCGGAGGTCGCGGCACGGCGCTCCCGGCCGGTCGTCCTGCGGCTGCTGGGGGCGGAACTCCTGGAGGGTGAACCACGCCCCCTGGAACACCTGGCACTGCGCTGGGTGGATTCCGGGGGGCTGGGCGAACTCGACTGGATGCCCGCTGACGTCCCCTTCCTGGGGCCGCTCACCACACTGCTCGGAGCGCACACCAGCACCGCTTGAGGCGTGCTTTCAGGGACACGGGACACCGGCTTTCCGGGCACTTCGGAGTGATGAAGGTAACCGGGGTGACCTGTACGTTTCCCAACCAGACCACTATGACCGCATAAACTGGCAACGGGCCGTGGCACTCTGCGGTCTCTACCCAGTACAGGAGATCGAGACTTTCCCATGCCCAGCGCTACGCCCGTCGAGGGCTCCGCCCGCCGCAGCGACCTGCGCAACGTCGCCATCGTGGCTCACGTCGACCACGGCAAGACGACCCTCGTTGACGCCATGCTCTGGCAGTCCGGAGTGTTCCGGGAGAACCAAGACGTCGACGAACGTGTGATGGACTCCAACGACTTGGAGCGCGAGAAGGGCATCACCATTCTCGCGAAGAACACGGCGGTCCACTACACCACGCCCGAGGGCGACGACGTCGTCATCAACATCATCGACACCCCCGGCCACGCCGACTTCGGCGGTGAGGTCGAACGCGGCCTTTCGATGGTCGACGGTGTCGTCCTGCTCGTCGACGCCAGCGAGGGCCCGCTCCCGCAGACCCGCTTCGTGCTCCGCAAGGCCCTCCAGGCCAAGCTCCCCGTCATCCTCGTCATCAACAAGGTCGACCGGCCCGACAGCCGGATCGCCGAGGTCGTGGACGACACCTACGAGCTGTTCATGGACCTGGACGCCGACGAGTCGCAGATCGAGTTCCCGATCGTCTACACGTGCGCCCGGGACGGCAAGGCCTCCCTGGAGCGCCCCGAAAACGGTGCGGTGCCCGAGAACGACAACCTCGTCCCGCTGTTCAGCACCATCCTGGACACCGTCCCGGCCCCCGAGTACGTCCCCAACGGTTCCCTGCAGGCCCACGTCACCAACCTCGACGCTTCCCCGTTCCTCGGCCGTCTGGCGCTGGTCCGCGTCCAGCAGGGCGAGCTCCGCAAGGGGCAGCAGGTTGCGTGGATGCGCACCGACGGCAGTATCCAGCAGGTCAAGATCACCGAACTCCTCATGACCGAGGGGTTGGAGCGCAAGCCCGCCGAGGTGGCCGGGCCCGGTGACATCGCGGCCATCGCCGGTATCGAGGACATCATGATCGGCGAGACCCTCGCCGACCCCGAGAACCCGGTCGCGCTGCCGCTCATCACGGTCGACGAGCCCGCCATCTCCATGACCGTCGGTACCAACACCTCGCCGCTGGTCGGCAAGGTCAAGGGCGCCAAGGTCACGGCCCGCCTGGTCAAGGACCGCCTGGAGCGGGAGCTCATCGGCAACGTCTCCCTGCGCGTGCTGCCCACCGAGCGCCCGGACACCTGGGAGGTGCAGGGCCGCGGCGAGCTGGCGCTGGCCATCCTGGTCGAGCAGATGCGCCGCGAGGGCTACGAGCTGACCGTCGGCAAGCCGCAGGTGGTCACCCGGATCATCGACGGTAAGGTGCACGAGCCGGTCGAGCGGCTCACCGTGGACGCGCCCGAGGACTACATGGGCGCCATCACCCAGGTGCTCAGCGTCCGCAAGGGCCGCATGGAGAACATGGTCAACCACGGCACCGGCTGGGTGCGGATGGACTGGCTGGTGCCCTCCCGCGGCCTCATCGGTTTCCGCACCGAGTTCCTCACCGAGACCCGCGGTACCGGTATCGCCCACCACGTGTTCGAGAAGTTCGAGCCGTGGTTCGGTGACCTGCGCACCCGCCAGAACGGTTCCCTGGTCGCCGACCGCGCCGGTGCGGCCGTCGCGTTCGCGATGTTCAACCTGCAGGAGCGCGGCACGCTTTTCGTCGAGCCGACCACCGAGGTGTACGAGGGCATGATCGTCGGCGAGAACTCCCGCTCCGACGACATGGACATCAACATCACCAAGGAGAAGAAGCTCACCAACATGCGTTCGGCCACCGGCGACGAGCTGGTCCGCCTGGTGCCGCCGCGCAAGCTCTCCCTCGAGCAGGCTTTGGAGTTCTGCCGCGAGGACGAGTGCGTCGAGGTGACGCCCGAGAACATCCGCATCCGCAAGGTCATCCTGGACCAGAAGGAGCGCGGCCGGATCGCGGCGAACAAGAAGCGCCAGAAGCAGTAGCCAACGGCAGCAGGTGGTCCAGGAAGGGCCAGGTCCCTCCAGGGCACCCCGGGGTGGGCGGAGCACGATCGTGACCGCCCACCCCGCGTTTTCGCCGAACACCTCTCGGGTACACCCCAAGAACATGAAACCCGAGCCCTCGTGTCCACGTTGTGGGCGCTCCGTGCAACCTCCGGGGTTGTGGACGAGCGCCTGGCAGTGTGACGCCCACGGACCTGTGGCGCCCCTCCAAGGGGTCCGTGCCCCGGGCTCTGCCTCGCTCGAAGCCCTCCTACCGCAGGCCAATGTCCCCGTGTGGGTCCCCTGGCCGCTGCCGACGGGCTGGGTGGTCACCGGATTCGCCGACGTCGGCGACGAACGCAGCGGAGCCCTGGCCACGGCCGTGGCCCTGTCCGGTCCGAACCCGCTCGGCGGGGTCGGCGAGGTCGTCGTCGTCGCGGAGGACCCGGGCATCGGTCTCGGCGCACGCCTCGCCGGACTGGCGGGCCCCGACCCCGGCGCGGGGTTCGACTCCGGGCCGCCCGACGCCAAAGTGCGGTTCGACGGGCACGAGGTGGCGCTGTGGAACCTGGACGTCGGGCCTGACCGCGCAGGCTACGCCGGAGAGGCGCTCGCGCACTGGCTGTGGTTCGTCTTCGCCTCCGCCGACACCGGCATGCTCATGTGCGAGGTGAACTCACTGCGGGACCTGCGCGACATCAGGGACGGCGGTGTCGCCCTCGAACCGCCGTACGGGGCACTCAGTCCTTTCCTCGACCGGGTCCTCGCTCCCGCGGACGCATCGGGCTGACTTGGCGGGTCCGGGCTGCCCATACCGCTCGGGTCCGGCTCGACTTACGTACAATCGCCCGGTGACACGTATCGACCTGCACTCCCACAGCTCGGTCTCCGACGGCACCGATGCCCCCGCCGAGGTCATCGAGTACGCGGTCGCTGCCGGACTCGACGTACTCGCACTGACCGACCACGACACCGTCGGGGGGATCGAAGAGGCCGCCAGACACCTCCCTCCCCACTTCACTCTTGTTCCCGGGATGGAGTTGTCCTGCGCCTACCAGGGGTCCAGCGTCCACCTGGTCTGCTACCTGTTCGATCCGGACTCCCCGGGGCTCGACGCGGAACTGCGCAGGGTCCGCTCCGACCGTGCCTCCCGTGCCGAGGAAATGGTGTGCAAACTCCAGGAGCACGGCGTCGACGTGACCTGGGAGCGCGTGCTCCAGATCGCCGGGGCCGGTCGGGACGAGTACGCCGACGCCAACACCATCGGCCGCCCCCACCTGGCGCGCGCCGTCGTGGAGGCGGGAGCGGCCAAGGACGTACAGGACGCCTTCGACCGCTGGATCGGTTCCGGCGGACCGGCCTACGCGGCGCGGTACGCGATCGACCCGGTCCGCGCCGTGAAACTGGTGCGGGCGGCGGGCGGCGTGTGTTCGCTGGCGCATCCGGGACGTGCCGAGGGCGCCACCAACGGTGCCGTCCCCGTGGAGCTGGCCGAACGAATGGCCGAGGCCGGTCTCGGCGGGATCGAGGCCGACCACCCCTCGCACAACCGGCCCCAACGCAAGTTCTGGGGCGGGGTCGCCGCTGAGCTGGGAGTGGTGGTGACCGGGTCCAGTGACGACCACGGCGCCCTCACCGGCCACCGGCTGGGCTGCCGGACAACGTCCCCGGAGGCCTTCGACGAGCTCGTGGCACCCGCCACGGGTGCCCCTCTGGTCAAGGGGTGAGCGGTCCCCGTACCCCTTGAGGTTCGGTACGGTACGGACCACTGCGCGCGGACGCGACAATGGTCGCAGCGTTTTACCACCCATACCTGGACGAAAGGTCTGACGACGTGTTCTGGAAGCGGAAGTCGAAGAAGCAGGACGGCCAGGAGGCCACCGATTCCGCTGCGGAGGTCGCGGACGGCACGGAGGAGACCGACACCGACGAGGTCGAGACCGAGACTGCGGCCGAGGACTCAGGCGCCAAGGGCACGGAGTCCGCAGAGGACGCCGAGAAGGACGCCGAAGCCAGCGAGGGCGAGGCCTCCGACGACGCCGAGGAGAAGGCTGACGCGGACTCCGCGAAGGCTGACACGGAGGACGAGGACGACGAGGTCGAGGAAGTCGGTGTCTCCGGCCCCGACGCCGACGGCATCACTCGCGTACGCACCGCCGGAACCTTCGAGTTCGACGGCGAGAAGCACGACATCATCAGCAACACGTGGATCGTCGAGGCGGACAAGGACGGCGTCGTGGTGATCGACCCCGCCCACGACGCCGAGGCGATCATGAAGGCCGTCGGCGACCGCGAGGTCTACCTCGTGGCCTGCACCAACGCGTACAGCCCGCACATCGAGGCGGCGCTCACCATCGCCGAGGAGGCCGAGGCCGACATCGCCCTGCACCCCCGTGAGATGCGCGCCTGGCGCCGTATCCACGGCGCGGAGCACCGCCCTGAGATCGAGGTTGAGGGCGAGGGCGCCCTGGACATCGGTGACCTGCACGTCGATATCCTGGCCCTGCCCGGGACCGCTACCGGCACCATCGGCTACTACATCAGTCAGCTCGGCGTCGTCTTCAGCGGTGACACCCTGCGCAAGGGTGAGCCCGGCATGGTCGGCAACACCTACCTCGACTACACGACTCAGCTCGCCTCCATCGGCGAGAACCTGCTGTCCCTGCCGCCGACCACCCGGGTGCTTCCCGACCGCGGCCCCTCCACCACGGTGGAGGCCGAAGGGCGCAACTTCGACTCCTGGGTCTGAGCCGAGCCCCGGAACCACGCGCATCCGTGCCGTCGCCCCGCAAAGGGCGGCGGCACGCGGTGCTTGAGGGCTGCGGGTGTGCCGGCCGAGATCGGCAAGTGCCGCGTCAGTCGGGGCTTGCCCGCTACGGAGCGGCGTATCCAGTGGTGCTGGCACAAGGCCGAAGAAGGAGTTCCCCTACTGTGCGCTGCCTCGCAAGCTCGGCAGCATCGCACAGCGGGGGCCCGCCCGGGTTTGGCTGTCGACTGAGAGATGCGCAGTGCAAGTGCCGCTGGGGCGACGCGCAGCAGGGTATGTGTCCGCTGAACATGCCCTAGCGCCTGCCGACCGACTCGGTCTCGTTCCAGAATGCGGTCAGCGCGCTCGAGGTGGTCTCCGGCGCCTCCACATTGGGGGAGTGGCCCGCGCCTGGCACGACCAACCGCTTGGCGTTGAGGCGCTTGGCCATGTCGTCCTGGTCCGCCAGCGGCCAGGCGTCGTCGTTCTCCCCGTAGAGCACCAGCTTGGGAAGGTCCACCGCGGCCAGTTCGGCGACCCGGTCCGTGGTGCCCAGGAGGTCTTCGGCCATGCGCATGAGGCCCACGGCGCTGCTGGAGAGGAACCGCTCGCGGAGGAAGTCGACGACCTCGGGCCGATGCGAACGCTGCCGGGCCTCGGGCTCGAAGTGTTCGTCCCACAGCTCACGGAGCCGCTCGGCGGTGGGGGACATCGAGATCCCGGCGATGAGGTTGCGGGTCCGCGCCGCGCGCGCACCGCTCAACGCCCCGGGGCCGGAGCACATCAGGGTGAGGGAGGCCAGCGGCGACTTCTCGCTCAGCGCCGCATCACGGGAGACCAGCCCGCCGAAGGAGTGCCCCACCAGGTGGACGGGGCCGCCGCTGCCGACCAGGTCCAGAACCTCGGAGACGACGCCTCCCAGAGAGGAGATGCGGTAGTCCGGAAGTTCCACTCCGGGCGGCGGGGTGAGTGTTTCGGGGCCCGGCGAACCATAGGTGCCGGGCAGGTCGATCGCGACCACCTCCCGCCCGGCCTGGGCCAGGCTCTGAAGGAGGGCGATGAAGTCCTCCTTGCTGCCGCTGAAACCGTGCACCAGGACAGCAGGGGCCAACTCCGTGCCGCCGGACGTGGGCCGGGCCCGAAGTGCGGCAACCGGACCGTACGACAATCGCAGATCCGTGCGCCGCACACCCGGCGGCAGTTCGAGGAATTCAGGTGTACTCACGTCGGGCCACCCTAGGCCATCTTCGGCGAACTCGCCCTTGGGCGTCTTCGGCCTACTGGTCCGGAGGACCCGACGGGTGTCATGTGTTCTCGGGGTCCCGGCGCACACCGCCACGGGTGCGGCGACGGCGTCGGATCCTGCGGGCGCCCTCTCCATCGGAGGACTTCTCGGCCCCGTCCGCCGGGCGTTCGGAGGACGTCACCGCGGCCTTGTCCGCTGAACTCCCGGACTTGGCGGTGCTCTCACCGCCGCGGGTCCGCTTGCGGGAACGGTTGCGGCCGTTGCCACCGCGTCGACCGCCCCGCTCACCGCGCTCCTTGCGGTCACCGCGGCCTCGCCGGCCACCGCCACCGCCGACCCGCTGCTGGCCGGTGTCGCCGATGTCCTCGACCTCTTCGGCTTCCAGTCCGGCGTGCTCGCCGCGCTTCTCCACAGCGAGCTTGCCCTTGGTCCCCTTGGGAATGCTCAGGGACTCGAAGAAGTGCGGTGAGGTGGAGTAGGTCTCCTCGGGCTCGTGGCATCCCAGGTCGAGCGCGCCGTTGATCAGCTTCCAGCGCGGCATCTCCTGCCAGTCCACGAAGGTGACCGCGGTGCCCGTGCGCCCCGCGCGGCCGGTCCGGCCGATGCGGTGCGTGTAGGTCTTCTCGTCCTCGGGGGTCTCGTAGTTGACCACGTGGGTCACGTCGTCCACGTCGAGGCCGCGGGCGGCCACATCGGTGGCGACCAGGATGTTGATCTTGCCGTTGCGGAAGGCGCGCAGAGCCCGCTCGCGCTGGCTCTGCCCCAGGTCGCCGTGGACGGCCGCGGCCGCGAAACCACGGTTCTTGAGGTCGCCGGCCACGCGGTCGCAGGCGCGCTTGGTCTGGCAGAAGACCATGCTCTGGCCGTGCTCCTCGGACTGGAGGAGGCGGGCGAGCATCTCCGGCTTGTCCATCTGGTGGGTGCGGAAGGCATGCTGCGAGATCAGGTTGGTGATGGTCGAGCCATCGATCTCGTCGTCGTCGCCGGCCCGGACGTGGGTGGGCTGCCGCAGGTAGTTCCTGGAGAGTGTGACGATCTCACTCGGCATGGTTGCCGAGAACAGCATCACCTGGCGCTCGGTGGGGATCTTGGTGAGGATGCGCTCGATGTCGGGGAGGAAACCCAGGTCGAGCATCTTGTCGGCCTCGTCCAGGACCACCGCGGTGATCCCGTCCAGGCGCAGGTGCTTCTGGTTCTCCAGGTCGAGGAGGCGGCCGGGGGTACCGACGACGACGTCGACGCCCTCCTTGAGGCCGTTGATCTGGGGCTCGTAGGAACGACCGCCGTAGACGGTCAGGATGCGGCTGCCGCTGCGCTTGCTCGCTGTGGTCAGGTCCGCGGCCACCTGGATGGCCAGTTCGCGGGTCGGGACCACGACGAGGACGCGGGGCCGCTTGGACGTACCCGGGTTCGTCTGGGCCTCCTGGAGAAGAGGAAGCCCGAAGGCGAGGGTCTTGCCGGTACCGGTCCGGGCCTGACCGATGATGTCGTTTCCGGAAAGCGCGATCGGCAGGGCTAGTTCCTGGATCGGAAAGGGTTCGACGATCCCCTCCGCCTCGAGGGCGTCGGCGATCTCAGGGCTCACACCGAGGCCACGAAACGTGGTTCGGGGTGTCGTTGTCTCATCTGTGCTGCTCAGGGCTCAAGCCTCCATCTGGGCGGGCCGCAGCGTTGTTCGTGGCCGCGGCAGGGTGCGGTCGCGGTCGGTTTCTGGCCGCCGCGGAGGGCGCGGCTCACCCGGCCCCCGTTTTGACGGGGGATCCCGGTGGCGCTGCCGACTGGATCCGTGCGGTCCGGGGGGTGCCCTGATCGCGATGTCTCGGATCCATCCGCTGGTTGTCGTGTGCGGTGCGTAGCTGGGCGCGTGGGCCGTTGCTCCCTCACGCCGCACTGATCGTGAGGACACGTCGTGGCGTCCGGCTGGCATCTCCTGGCGCCCGGGTCCACGGCGCCGGAACACGCTCGCGGAAGGGCCCGCGTCGCGGGGCGCAGGACGCGGCGCTGGATAAGCACACGCCGGTCATCACGCTGAGTCTAGCTGTTGGTTCGCCTGGTGGACATAGCTGCCCACCGGCTGTGGACGGCGGAGACCTACCCGCCCCCGAGGCGTACAACCGCTCGTGAACTCCGTTTAGTCCAGGTTGGGGCCGGAAGGGCCTGGCGATACCCTGGCGGGCATGACCAATGGGCCCTCCGCCGACGTCGGCGTGATCGATCTGCTCGGACTGCTCGCCTATGCCGAACTCGGTTCCTTCTTCCGCCTCGCCGACGACGCCGGACTGGCGCCCTCGCTGCGGACCAAGGGGCAGCTGGCCGGCCTGGCCGCCACCGAACAGAGCCATTACCAGGCACTTCGTGATCGTCTGGTGGAGCTCGGCGTCGATCCGGAAGAGGCGATGGCGCCCTTCGTTACGCCGCTGGACGCCTGGCACGAGCGCACCGAGCCGCAGAGCTGGTTGGAGAGCCTGGTCAAGACTTATGTCGGTGACGGCATCGCGGGTGACTTCTATCGCAAGGTCGGTGAGTTGGCCGACGAGGGCACCCGTTCGCTCGTCGTGGACGTGCTCGCCGAGACCAGCCGGGCCGAATTCGTCGCCGGCCAGGTGCGTGCCGCCCTGGACGAGGACCCCAAACTGGCCGGTCGGCTGTCCCTGTGGGCGCGACGCCTGGTCGGTGAGGCGCTGAGCCAGGCCCAATCGGTGGCGGTGGAGCGGCCGCAGCTGGCCGCGCTCCTCGCCCGGGACACGCAGGTGAGGGCCGACGAGGGTGCGGGCGACTCGGGGCTTGGCGACCTCGCCGCGGTCAGCCGCATGTTCGCCTCGCTCACGGAGGGCCATGCGGCCCGCCTGTCCGCCATGGGGCTGGCCGAGTAGGGCCGGATCCGCCCCTTTGGGAGACTCTGGAGTCCTCCGGGCGCTTGACCGTTCCTTTGTCCCGCTTGGTCAAGGGCGGGTAATTTCCAACACATTCGTTACGATCCATTGGTCAGGTCCACATAGAGTCGATGGAGTTCCCCGTCTCCTGACCACGCGAGTAGGTACTTCCATGCCCCGTGGGACCTCCGTGCGCCACCCGCTGGCCGGACTCACCCGTGACTTCCACAAGATCGGCCCCCTCGACGGTCCGGTCGAACCCTGGATGGGCGCTGAACTGGACCAGCACGCCGCACAGGTGTGCGAAGCCATCGTCTCCGGCGGCGCCGAGCTCACCGCGAACAGTCTCGGAACTTACCTCCACGGCTTCCTCGACGGCTGCCTCGAGCGGGGCTGGGACTCCGAGGACGCGGACTACGACTGGGAGACCCTTCGTATTCTCTCGATCTGCCGCTTGGCGAAGGACCGCGGTTTCGTCCGCTAGGTTGGTGACGTCCGCAGGCGGGTGTGATCTACGACGCGAGCCTCCTCGCGCTCATCGCCCCACCGGTTCTCCGGCGAAAAGCCGTTACTGGGCGTAGGCTGAAACGTACCGGTGACTCCACAGCGGCCTACCCCGGCCCGGCTCGCCTTGGTGGAACCAGGGCCCTGCGGAATGCAACGTGGGATTCGCGGTGTTGTCAGGTCTCAGGCGGATCCCGGTCACCGTGACATGCGGAGCGGACGGACGAGCCGCGAGAAAGGAATGCGAATGAGGAGCGGTCGGCACGGGGCGGCGCGCCCACCGGTCGGCGTCCTGATCCATCAGGATCGCGTCGACTTCGCGCTTTTCGCACTGATCTTCGTCGTCGCACTCGCGTCGATGGTGTTCACCGGGCCCGGAAGCATTGTCTTCTGGTTGGCTTTCCTCCCGATGATCGCCACCGTCGTGCTCGGGTTTCGACGCGTTGAACACCTCGCGCGGCTGGAAGCGCGCGACTCGGAGTTTCTGTGACGGGATGTCGCAGAGGCGACACACGACGAGGGCGAGGCCGCACGGCCCCGCCCTCTCTTCTTACTCCGTCTGTTCCGTTCCCGCCTCCGGGGACTCGCACCTCAAGGCGCTGACGCCGCCTGAGGCGGCCCGTCGGCGGCCGCTCGGCTACGAGGTGGCCCCGCCGCCCCGGCCGCGCTGTCCTGGCAGGCTGGAGGCCTCCTCCTTGGCTCCCTCGTCGGTTGCGCGCTCTTCCTTGGCCTCGGTACCCGGACGGCTCATCGCGGCGTCCCGGCCGGCCTGGTAGCTGCTCTCGTCACCGATCCGGCCGGTCTCGCGCTCGGCCACCTCAAGCCAGTGCGACCAGCGGGACTGCATCGGCTTGATCAGACCGCCGCCGACACCGACGACCAGGATGCCGCCCACCGTGGCCAGCGCCGCGATCAGCACCGGCATGGTGACGGTCATGGCCACGCCAATCTGGTTCAGCGCCGCGATGGCACCAAGGGCCAGGACGGCCACGGCGGCCACGTTGGCCAGGACGCGTCCGTAGGACAGTCCGCCCAGAGCCCCCGTGATGAGATCCCGGGCGGCCTTGGCGATCATGGCCGCCACGACGACGATCACGAGCGCCACGATGCCGTGTGGAATCCAGGCGATGACATCGGAGAGCAGTGTGCTGACCGGGTTCGGTCCGAAGACGTTGAACGCGAACGTCAGCACGAACAACAGTCCGACGTAGTAGATGATCTTCCCGCACAGCTCACTGGCTCCCCAGCGGCCGCGCTCGAAGTACTCGCCCACACCACCGCGGTGCAGTGCGCGGTCCAGTCCGACGCTGTGCAGGCCCTTGCCGACCGCCTTGCCCACGAACCAGGCGATGATCCAGCCCAGAACCAGGATCACCAGGAAGCCGAGCAGCAGTGGCGCGAAACCCACGATCGACTGCCAGGCGTCCATCAGGCCCTGACCGATGTCCATACGTCTTCACCCCCGAATCGCTAGTTCCGCCATGTGCGCCGGTGAACGGCGACGAGCGGATACGGCGAAGAGAAGCGCGGTACTTCTCAGTTTCGCACTACCCGGAGAATGGATTTCGAACCTTGTGGCGCTCAGCGGCGGTGGTAATTGCCGAATATTTGAGAAATAATTGACTCGGTGTGGTGTAGTTTGTTGGCATTAGTCGAGATAATTCGCGGTTCCCTGAGAGGGAGAGGTAAAGGAAAAGTAAAACCCCCGGCGGCGCTCTCGCGCCACCGGGGGGCGTGTTCGCGGGGAGATCCGGTCTCCCGCGGTGTCAGTCCTGGGACTCGGCCTCATCGGCCGCCCGGGTGAGGTCCCAGCCGGCGAGCCCGCGCCAAGCCAGCCTGGCCACCAGCTGCTCGGCCGCCTGCTGGGGCACCGAGCCGTGGTTGTTCAGCCAGTACCTGGCGCTGGTCTCGGCCATACCGACCAGAGCGATGCTCAGCAGGTGCGACTCCTCGTCGGAGATGCTGGTGTCCTGGCTGATCACCTTGCCGATCAGCTCGGCGCAGCGTTGGAACGTCTGCTCGCTCTTCTCCCGTACAGCGGGCAGGTTGCGCAGGTCGGACTCGAAGACCAACCGGAACGCCTCACCGTCGCCCGCGACGAAGTCGAAGTACGCCTGGAAACTGGCGGCGACCCGCTGGCGGTTGTCGTCGGTGCTCTCCAAAGCCTCGCGCTGTTTCTCGACCAGGGCCTCGGAGTGTTCCTCCAAGAGGGCCAGGTAGAGCTCCAGCTTCCCGGGAAAGTGCTGGTACAGGACCGGTTTGCTGACACCCGCGCGGTCCGCGATCTCATCCATCGCCGCAGCGTGGTACCCGCGGGCGACGAAAACCTCCTGAGCTGCGGCCAGGAGTTGGCGGCGGCGCCTGACCCGGGGCAAACGGGTGCCCCGGGCGCGGGCGTCTGAAGGAGCTGTCACACCCACACCCTCCGAACTCGGCATGGCAGATGCACGCCATTCACCGGACATCTGCGTGGCTAACGCTGGCGGACGCTGTGGCTCTGGGGCGCGCCCGCAGCTTTTTTCCCATCTTACTCCTGCGTAAGTTCAGTGTGGGCAGCATGACGTGAACGCTGGTCCCCGAAGGCCGTGGCCGAAAACCTGCCGCGCAGGTGGGAAGGGGCAGGGAACGGGTGTCGAAGAGCCGAATACACACGGCCCGCGTTCACACTGCGGGGTGCTCAGCGGCGCTCGTCGTCGTCCGAGCCGACCTCGCGTGCCTGCTCGATGACGTCCGCCTCGCTGGCCTGGTCGAACACGTCCGCGGAGGCCTCGTCCACCCAGTCCTCACGGCCGTCGTCGCTCGCCGCGGTGCGCTGTTCGGCCGCGTCCGCCTCGGGGACGGCAGTGGCCGGGTCCTCGTCCTGCGGGCCGGTGCGCCGACTGTCCGCACTGTGATCGGAAGATGCCACGGGGTCCTCCCTAGCGTTGTCGCGGAACGTATGAGTGAGAGTACCCCCGAGGTGTTCCAGCGGCCGGGAACCTGTGCGGAATGAACCCGCGGTCCACCGTGGTTGAGGAGGTCGGGGTGGCCCGGCAAAGCGATACGGGTCATGCCTCCCCGGGGTGGGAATGGAAAACCCCACCCGTTAGGTTGGGTATAAGTGAAAGCAGCTTCGCGCGATGCCACAGCCCCCTCGCGGGTGGACGCGAAGCGACCCGAACATTCATGAGGAGTCACCGTGTCGCTGCCGCCGCTGGTCGAACCAGCCGCCGAGCTGACCGTGGACGAGGTGCGCCGCTACTCGCGTCACCTGATCATCCCCGACGTGGGCATGGTCGGCCAGAAGCGCCTCAAGAACGCCAAGGTGCTGGTCGTTGGCGCGGGCGGTCTCGGTTCCCCGGCCCTGCTCTACCTCGCCGCCGCGGGTGTGGGAACGCTCGGCATCATCGACTTCGACGTCGTCGACGAGTCGAACCTCCAGCGCCAGATCATCCATGGCCAGAGTGACGTCGACCGACCCAAGGCCGAGTCCGCCCGGGACAGCATCAAGGAGGTGAACCCCAACACGGAGGTGATCCTGCACCTGGAGCGCCTCGAGTCGGACAACGCGTTGGAGATCCTCGCCGACTACGACCTGATCCTGGACGGCACCGACAACTTCGCAACCCGTTACCTGGTCAACGACGCGGCCGTCATCCTGAACAAGCCCTACGTGTGGGGTTCGATCTACCGCTTCGACGGCCAGATCAGCGTCTTCTGGAACGAGTACGGTCCGCAGTACCGCGACCTATACCCCGAGCCCCCGCCGCCCGGAATGGTCCCCTCCTGCGCCGAGGGCGGCGTCCTGGGCGTGCTGTGCGCTTCGGTCGGTTCGGTGATGGTCAACGAGGCCATCAAGCTGATCACCGGTATCGGTGACCCGCTGGTCGGCCGCCTCCTCATCTTCGACGCCCTCGAGATGTCCTGGCGCGAGGTCAAGGTCCGCAAGGACCCGGACACCGAGCCGGTCACCGAGCTCATCGACTACGAGGCCTTCTGCGGCGCCGTGTCCGAGGAGGCCACCGAGGCCGCCGCGGACTCGACCATCACGGCCCCGGAGCTCAAGGAGCTCCTGGACAAGAAGGCCGACGAGGTCTTCCTCGTCGACGTCCGGGAGAAGAACGAGTACGAGATCGTCAACATCCCCGGGGCGACGCTCATCCCCAAGGGTGAGTTCCTCAACGGCAAGGCCTTCGAGCAGCTGCCGCAGGACAAGCGCGTCATCCTGCACTGCAAGTCGGGTGTGCGTTCTGCCGAGGCCCTGGCCGCGGTCAAGGACGCCGGGTTCTCCGACGCCGTCCACGTGGGCGGCGGCGTCCTGGCCTGGGTCAACCAGGTCGACCCGGAGCTGCCCACCTACTAGGGGCGGTACGGCTGCCCGCCTGAGCGGGAGTGGTCGGACCTTGCGGACGGCGTCGGGTTTCCCGGCGCCGTCCGTCATTTCCGCCCGGGTGCTTTCCGCGCTGACCCCTATCCGCGGTCCGAAGTGGGTAGATGTCACTCACGGGTCGCGGCGCCGACCACCGGCGCGCGTCCCCGCCGCAAGGAGGTGGCGTTATGCGTGAGAAGGGACGCTGGGCGGACTGGGCCGCGGTCGTACTCGGGCTCGCCGTGGGGTTCAGCTGGATCTGGCACGGGATGCTCGGCTTCTCCGGGGGAGTCTTCTTCATCCTCGGGTTGGTGGCCATCCTCGCCGCCGGGGTCTCACTGACCCGCCCGGGGGCGGTGTCGAGCGAGGCCGGGGTCTTCGCCGCGGGAGCGCTGATCTTCGCGCTGCCGTGGCTCCTGGGGTTCACCCACATCTTCGAGGCCGCACTGTCCGCGTGGGTCGGCGGCGGTGCCATCGCCCTGTTGGGCCTGGTCGGGTTGGCCATGGCCAACCAGGCCCGCAAGCGCGACCCCGAGTCGGCATGGACCACCCACAGCATGGGGGTGTCCTCGCGGACTCCCTGACTGTCCACCCGCACACCGGAGCCGCCCTCGCCACACGGGGCGGCTTCGTCGTTACCGGGCCCTAGGGCGTGTTCGGCGGACACATACCCTGCTGCGCGTCGCCCCAGCGGCACTTGCACTGCGCATCTCTCAGTCGACAGCCAAACCCGGGCGGGCCCCCGCTGTGCGATGCTGCCGAGCTTGCGAGGCAGCGCACAGTAGGGGAACTCCTTCTTCGGCCTTGTGCCAGCACCACTGGATACGCCGCTCGCGACGCGCAGCATCCACCGAACACGCCCTAGGCTTCGCTGTATGCCTGAGGAACCACACCCCCGCGAGTCCGGCGGCGAGCACCCGGCGGAGGTCGTCGACGACTCCGTCGACGACTACACAGAGGAGGTCCTCTCCGTGGTGGAGCGGATCCCGCCGGGCCGGGTGATGAGCTACGGCGACATCGCCGAGTACGTGGGCCGCGGCGGGCCGCGGCAGGTGGGCGCGGTCATGTCCCGATGGGGCGGTGCGGTTCCTTGGTGGCGGGTGGTGCGCGCGGACGGCCGCCCCGCAGAGGGGCACCTCGTCCGTGCCCGATCCCACTACGCGTCCGAGGGCACCCCGATGCGCCCGCGCAGTGACCGTGTGGACATGCGCGAAGCCCGATGGGACGGGGAAGCTGAGGCTGAAGAGCAGTCCGTCCCCTCCCCTGACGTCCGGTGACGTCCGGGATAGTCATCCACCTCTGGTGAACTGGTGACGTGAACACATCCCCGTACCGCCTAGTGCGGCGCGCCCACCAGGTGCAGCCGCCGCCGGTGCTGGACGAGAACCAGCAGCGCGTGGTCGACCACCCGGGCGGGCCGCTCCTCGTGCTGGCGGGCCCCGGGACCGGCAAGACCACCACCATCGTCGAGGCCGTCGTCGACCGCATCGAGAACCGGGGCGTCGACCCCTCGCGTGTCCTGGTGCTCACCTTCAGCCGAAAGGCCGCCCAGGAACTGCGCGAGCGGATCACCGCCCGCCTGCGGCGCACCACCCGCGAGCCCCTCGCGCTGACCTTCCACAGCTACGCGTACGCCCTCATCCGGCGCGAGTTCCAACGCATGGGCGACCTGCCGCCCCGGCTGCTCTCCGGCCCCGAACAGCTCATGGAGGTGCGCGAACTGCTGTCCTGGGAGTCCCGGGACGGCGCGCACGGGTGGCCCGAACGGTTGCGCCCGGCGCTGGAGACCCGCGGCTTCGCCGAGGAGCTGCGCGACTTCCTCATGCGGGCCCAGGAACGCGGGCTCGGCCCCGAACAGCTGGCTGAACTGGGCCATGAGCGCGGCCGCGACGACTGGACCGCCGCCGCGGGGTTTCTCGCCCGCATGAACGGCCGCTTCGACATCGCTCCGGTCCCCACACTCAACTACGCCGAGCTGGTGCGCGTAGCTTCGAACATGCTCGCCGACCCCGAGACGCAGGAACGCGAGCGGGCCGCCCACGAGGTGGTGTTCGTGGACGAGTACCAGGACACCGACCCGGCCCAGGAGGAACTCCTGCGCGCCCTGGCCGGGGACGGCCGCGACCTCGTCGCGGTCGGCGACCCCGACCAGTCCATCTACGCCTTCCGCGGCGCCGAGGTCCACAACATCCTCGACTTCCCCAACCGCTTCCCCACGGTCGAGCGCGCCGACGCACCGGTCGTGGCCCTGCGTACCTGCCGCCGCAGCGGATCGGCCCTGCTCGCGGCCTCGCGCGGCCTCACCCGCCGCCTGCCCGCCGTCTCCTCCGCGAGCGGCCAGGTCAACGCCCACCGCGACCTCACCCCGGCCGAAGGCGTCCCCGACGGTGAGGTGCACGTCCTGATGGCTGAGAGCGCCACCCAGGAGGCCGCGGTCATCGCGGACACCCTGCGCCGCGCCCACCTGGTCGACGGTGTCCCGTGGTCGGACATGGCGGTTCTGGTGCGCTCCTCCAGCCGCCAGCTCCCCGTTCTTCGGAGAGCTCTCACCGCGGCCTCGGTGCCGGTGGTCGTGGGCTCGGACGACCTCCCCGTCGCCGCCGAACCCATCGTCCGCCCCCTGCTGGGGCTCGTGCGCTACGGCCTGCGCCCCGAGGACCTGGACGACGACTCCGCGCGCGAGCTCCTCATGAGCCCGTTCGGTGAGGCCGACACCGTCCGGCTGCGCCGCCTGGTGCGTGCCCTGCGCCGTTTGGACCTGGACCGTGCCGGCGACGCGGAGGAAGGCGCGGACCCGGGTTACCGCCCCTCCGCCCGGCTCTTGGTGGACGCGCTGCGCGACCCGCGCGAGCTCACTCTGGTCGACCCGGCGGTCGCCGCGCCCGCGAACCGGGTGGCCAAGGCCCTGCGGACCGTGCGCGACCTCACCGCGAAGGGCGCCGACGCGGAGCAGGTGCTGTGGGAGCTGTGGCGCGACAGCGGCCTCGCCGACCGCCTCCTGCGCTCCAGCCAGGACGGGGGCCGCCGCGGAGCCGCGGCCGATCGCGACCTTGACGCCGTCGTGGCCCTGTTCGAAAGTGCCGCCCGCTACTGCGACCGCCTGCCGCCCGGCAGCCCCGGCGGTTTCCTCGATGACCTGGCGGCCCAGGAGATCCCCGGTGACAGCCTCGCTGAACGCGCCCCCGAAGGCGAGGCGGTGCGGATCCTCACCGCGCACCGATCCAAGGGACTGGAATGGGGACTGGTGGTGGTCGCCGGGGTCCAGGAAGGCGAGTGGCCCGACCTGCGCTTGCGTGGTTCCCTGCTCGGGGTCGAGGAGCTCGTCGACGCCCGGAGCCACTCGGCGGACACCTTCGGTGCCGCTCTGGCCTCCAAGCTCCTGGACGAGGAGCGCCGGCTCTTCTACGTGGCCCTCACCCGGGCCCGCCGCACCCTCTACGTCACCTGTGTGGGGGGTGACGACACCGACGAGCGCCCCTCCCGGTTCCTCAACGAGACGGGCGCGGGCGCCCCGGAGCCGATCAGTACCGGCCGCCGCTGGCTCTCCCTGCCGGCACTCGTCGCCGACCTGCGCTCGGTGGTCACCGACCCCGACGCGCCCGAGCCGCTGCTCGACGCGGCCGCGGCCCACCTGGCGCGCCTCGCGCAGGACGGTGTCCGGGGCGCCGACCCCGCCGAGTGGTACGCGCTCACACCCTTCACCGACGCGCGACCGCTCTCCGACGAGGAGGACACCATCCGGGTGTCGCCCTCGCAGGTGGAGAGCTTCACCAACTGCGAGCTCCGCTGGCTGCTGGAGCGTGCCGCCGGCGCCTCCTCCGGGGACTCCGCCTCAGCGTTGGGCACCGTGGTGCACGCCGTGGCGGTCCTGGTTGCTCAGGGCAGCACCGCCGGGGAAATCGAGACACGGATGGACGAGATCTGGGCCGACCTGGACTTCGGCGGTCCCTGGCAGTCGGACAAGCAGCGCGACCGCGCCGACGAGATGGTCCGCAAACTCCTGGACTGGGACACCGCCAACGAGCGCGAGCTGGTCGTCACCGAGGAGGGATTCAAGGTGGATGTCGGCGGCATCGAGATCACCGGCCGCGTCGACCGCCTCGAACGCGACGACCGGGGCCGTGCCGTGGTGGTGGACATCAAGACTGGCGGCATGAAGGCCGACGACCTGGGCCGCCACCCCCAGCTGGGCGTCTACCAGATGGCCGTGCTCAAGGGTGCCTTCGCCAAGCTCGGCCTGGCCGATCCCGGCGGCGCCGAACTCGTCCAGGTCGGTAAGGCGTCACTCAGCAAGAAGGCGCGCGAACAGGTCCAGCCCCCGTTGGGCGAGGACCCCGATCCCGAGTGGGCGCAGACCCTCGTGCGCGAGGTCGCCACCGGTATGGCCGGAGCCCGGTTCGCCGCCACCCGCAACACCGGATGCAACTCGTGCGCGGTACGCGCATGCTGCCCGGTCCAGGACGAGGGCCGACATGTCTGAACCCATCCACGAGACACCGGAGAACCTCGGGCCGCGCCTCAGCCCCGCTGAGCTCGCCCGCCTCCTCAAACGGCCCGAACCCACGTCGGAGCAGGCCCAGGTCATCTCCGCGCCGCTGGAACCCGGCGTGGTCATCGCCGGGGCCGGTTCGGGAAAGAGCGAGACCATGGCCTCCCGCGTGGTCTGGCTGGTCGCCAACGGGCACGTCCGGCCCGAGCAGGTCCTCGGCCTGACCTTCACCCGCAAGGCCACCGCGGAGCTCGCCGACCGCGTCCGAAAGCGCCTGGAGCAGCTGCGCGAGACCGAGCTGTTCCCCGAGGAGCTGCTGGACGGCGAACCCACCGTCTCCACCTACAACGCCTACGCCGGACGCATCGTCGCCGACCACGCCCTGCGTGAAGCGGTCGAGCCCACCTCGCGGCTGCTCAGCGAAGGCCAGTCCTGGCAGCTGGCCGCACGCATCGTCGGTGAGTACGACGGCCCAATGGAGCACGTCAACGTCGGTGCGGACACTGTTACCCGGAGGATCCTGGACCTGTCCGGGCAGATCGCCGACCACCTCAGCAGTACCGACGAGGTGCGCGGTATCGGCAAGTGGATCCAGGGCGAGCTGGACCGGATGACCCGCAAACCCACCAAGGAGACCCGGGACCTGGTCGAGACCCAGCGGCGCAGGGAGGAGTTCCTCCCGCTGATCGACCGGTACAGCCACGCCAAGCACATGCGTGAGGCGATGGACTTCGGCGATCAGATGGCGTTGGCCGCCCGTATCGCCCAGCGGCACCCCGAGGCCAGCCTGATCGAGCGCGGCCGCTTCCGCGTGGTGCTTCTGGACGAGTACCAGGACACCAGCCACGCGCAGCTGGAGCTGCTCCGGCACCTGTTCGGTGACGGGCACCCCGTCACCGCCGTCGGCGACCCCTGCCAGTCCATCTACGGGTGGCGCGGCGCGATCGCCGCCAACCTCACCGGATTCCCCACGGATTTCCCGGTCGCGCCGGGACGGCCCGCCCCGGTCCGTCGGCTGTCCATCAGCTTCCGCAACGGCCAGCGCGTCCTCGACGTCGCCGAACGGATCTCCGAGCCGCTGCGCGCCGAGGCCACCGACGTGCCCGTCCTGCACCCGGGGCCGTCCCGGCGGGGCAGGGGCACCGCGCTGGCCGCACTGTTCACCACGGAGACCGAGGAGGCGGCGTGGATCGCCGACCAGGTCCGGCGCCTGGTCAGGGCCACCGCCGACGACCCCGGGGGGCCGGTGTTCGCCCCCGACTTCCAGGCCTGGCCCGAAGGCGAGTCAGGCGGAGCCTCCGACGGCGCGGTCAGCCCGGGTGACATCGCGATCCTGTGCCGAAAGCGCTCCCAGTTCCCGCCGCTGCGGGAGGCCCTGGAAGCGCTCGACATTCCCGTGGAGGTCGTGGGGCTGGGCGGGCTCATGCTCGTCCCCGAGGTCCGCGACATCATTGCCACCCTGCGCGTGGTGCACGACGCCTCGGCGGGGAACGAGCTGGCCCGCCTGCTCACCGGGCCGCGATGGCGGATGGGTCCGAGGGACCTGGCGGCCCTTGGATCCCGGGCCAGCGAACTCGCCCGGCACACCCGCCGCGACCTCACCGGCCCCGCACCCGAAGAGGACCCGGAGGCGACCGACGACCTCCTGCGCCGGACCGTCCTCGATCTGACCGCCGAGAGCGGCAGTCTCGTGGACGCAGTCGACGATCCGGGCCCGGCCGGGAACTACTCCGAGGCCGCCTATGAGCGCCTGGGCCGCCTCGCCGAGGAACTGCGTTCCCTACGCAAGCTCGTCGGCCAGCCCCTGCCCGACCTCATCACCGAGATCGAGCGCATGCTGGGACTCGACATCGAGGTGGGCTCGCGCACCCACCGCGATCCACTGTCGGCCCGGGCCGACCTCGACGCCTTCGTCGACCACGCCGTCCGCTTCGTCGGCAACAGCGAGGATCCCAGCCTCGGGAGTTTCCTGGGCTACCTCAATGCCGCTGAGGAGAACGAGAGCGCGCTCAGCCCGGGAGAGCGGGTGGGCGGCTCCGACAGCGTCAAGCTCATGACCATGCACGGCGCCAAAGGGCTGGAGTGGCCGGTCGTCATCGTTCCCGGGGTCAGCGCGGGGAAGAAGGCGCCGCTGTTCCCGGCCAAGCCGCGGGACGCCCACGCCTGGGTGAAGGCCGACCACCTGCTGCCGTACCGGTTGCGCGGGGACCGCCGGAGCCTGCCCGAACTCAAGGGGGTCGACAAGGAGTCGATCGCCGAGTTCAGGGCGGCCGAGGACGCCCGCCACCTGATGGAGGAGCGCCGCTTGGCCTATGTCGCGGTCACGCGGGCCTCCTACGCGCTGGTCTGCACCGGCCACTGGTGGGGCCGGACGGGGACCACGCCGCGTGGTCCGTCCGAGTTCCTGGAGGACGTCCGCGCGGCCTGCGACAACGGCGCCGGGACCGTCGTCCGGTGGGCCCCTGCGCCGGACCCGGAGGACACCAACCCGCAC
This sequence comes from Nocardiopsis nanhaiensis, assembly GCF_054778635.1. Classification (NCBI taxonomy): domain Bacteria; kingdom Bacillati; phylum Actinomycetota; class Actinomycetes; order Streptosporangiales; family Nocardiopsidaceae; genus Nocardiopsis; species Nocardiopsis nanhaiensis. The sequence continues at coordinate 1,196 of NZ_BAAGZJ010000052.1, read as the reverse complement.
GATGAGGAGGAGTCCTCCGCCGTGTGGCCGCCAGCCGAGCTGCCCGCGTTGGAGTCCGGAGAGCGTCTTGAGAGCACCGATGGGAGCCCTCGGGAAGCCGACCCCGTTGAGGGGGCCGAGCCGGACGGTCGCCGCGCCCAGATCCTCGCCGGGGCCGAGCGGGTCGAGCGTGCCCGGGCCCGGATCCGCGCCGGTGATTCAGTCGGGCCGACCGCGCCACCCGAGCGCCTGCGCCGTCGCCTCCAAGGCTGGGAACGGGACACCGAGCTGCTCCTCGCGCACCGCGAGCGCGCCGCATCGGGGCCCGGGGAAGGCCCGATCCAGGTCGAACTGCCGGACCACCTGTCGGTCTCGTCCATGGTGTGGCTGGCCCGTGATCCGTCCGCCCTGGCCCGCCAGATCCGACGGCCCCTGCCGAGACCGCCGGCGCCGCACACGCGCCGAGGCACGGCTTTCCATGCCTGGCTCGAACAGCGCTTCGGCCAGAACGCCGCGCTGCTCGACGAGCTGCCCGGGGCCGCCGACGACACGGCGGGGGAGGACCAGGACCTGACCGAACTCCAGCGGATGTTCGAACAGAGCGAGTGGGGTGCCCTCGTACCGGTCGAGGTGGAGGTGCCTTTCGAGACGGTCATCGGGGACCGGCTGATCCGGGGGCGTATGGACGCTGTCTTCCACGACGGGGACACTGGGCGCTACGACGTCGTGGACTGGAAGACCGGTCGCCCACCCGGAAACGACGCCGAACGCCGCGCTGTGGGCGTGCAGCTCGCGGCCTACCGTCTGGCCTGGGCCGACCTCGCCGGGGTGCCGCTGGGGGAGGTCCGGGCCGCTTTCCACTACGTCAGGGCGGGGGAGACCGTGCGCCCCGCCGACCTGCTGGACGCCGAAGGGCTGGCCGCGCTGATCACCGGTGTTCCCGAACCGGACTGAGTCAAGGGTGAAGGTAAGTGAGGTGAAGGTAAGAGGGGGGAGAGGAGGACGAGCCGCTGTGGTCAGGGGGTGGTGCTCTGTGCTCTGGGACCAGGCTCGGGACAGTCTGGGGCGTTCGGGGTTGCCTGCTCTGGTGGGGGTTGCCTTTCGGGGTGGGGTTCCCTCCTTTCCCGCCGCCCGATTGTGGCCGTCTCCGCTGCGCGCCTCAAGGTCGTCGCCATCGAGCGCTTCGCGCGTCAACGGCGCTCCACCTTGACCCGCTC